>JAZNEY010000087.1:0-11290 GCA_045588795.1 Clostridia bacterium
AATTCTTTTATTAAACAACCTTTTCTTTAAATTTGAAATAATGAAGTTGAAAAACTTTGCATAAGTCTTGTAAAACAAATAACTAACTGAACATATTGCAATCATTAATAAATATCCACCAATAATATCAGTTAAATAATGCTGTCCTAGATACATTCTATTAAACGCATTAAGAATTAAATATACTACGCCTAAAATTGTAAAGGTAACTCTTTCTCTTCTGTTTCTGTTTTCACTATAAATGAAGAACATCAAAAACATAAACACACCCATAGCAGCAACACTGTGCCCACTTGGAAAAGAATTGCCCCCAGATGTTAAAATACTAACAACCGAGTCAGCAACAACGTGAGGTCTTGGTCTCATAAACAATTTCTTCGCAAGGGTTTGAACAAGACCCGCAAAGCCCTGAACTATCACATAATATGTTGCAAGAGCCTTTTTGTTGTTAAAGTAAAAAAGAAAAAACACAGCAATAATTATTGAATAGTCAAAAAAGAACGCTCCAACTGATGTTAAAATATCAAGAGTTGTTGAAGAAAAAGATTGAAGCCATTCAATAATTTTAATTTCAAATAACATAATTTATCTCCTAAGTAAAATAATAATATCCAGTTCCCGTATCGCTTGCGAAGTTTGAATAATCATCAAGTGCAATAATTGAATTTGATTGACTAAGTACACAAGTCCTTTTTGCGATTCTGCCAACACTTCCATCAAAGTAGCACAAGATTTCTTCTCCAAAATCTTCACCCGATTCTTTTATGAAATACCTAATAGCAAAGTTTGATTCTTTTATAGAAACTACTTCTATATCACAATAACTTTCATCATCACCTGTTTCAACTTTTAGTTTGTTTTCTTGTGGCAAGGAAACACTGACCAACGCTGACCCCTCTTGATATTTAAATCCATTTGCATCATATGAAAAAATTTCTTTATACTCACTTGATGAAAACATAATTTTTAAATCTGTGTAACTCTCTATGAAAGAACTTACACTTGTATTTATTTCTTCAATTGCCTTAGTTAGCACTTGTAGGTTGGTCTCGCTTGTTGTATCTTCATATTTCGCATTAATAGCATTGATAAAACTATCATCTTCCACTTCAAGCCTGTCCAAAAGATTAGTTGCAAGACTTGGTTCAAAATCTCCCGGTTTTTCACTGTTGTCACAACCAACAAAGAGCATACTAAAACAAAAAATAAATATTGCACTAATAGTAACAAAAATTTTAGAAACTTTCATCAACTACCCCTTTAAATTCTTTTTGAGAACACACTCGATTTATAAACGACTCTTCATCTTTTGGAGAAACATAAAACTTGTTCCTTTTTTTAGTTTTGTTTTTCCCAAAAAGCAATTCAAGTCTTTTCCCAGATAGAGCAAAAGAAAATGTATAATTGCTACACTTATTGATTGCGGTGATATCTTTAATATAAACATCAATCGTTATAAAGCCTATCACCAATTTTATTTTATCACTACCCACTAAGTAATAGCAATTAAAAAACATTATTGAAACAAATATTATTTCAATACATAAAAGTATGGTCAATAATATAGAAATAAAATCAATCATTTGGCTTAATAATGAAAAACATACAAGCCCAGCAAGTATAAAATTCAATATATAGACATTTATATAAAACCAATCTCTTTTTGAATTAAACTTCATATTTATAATCCGCACCCACAATAATTTTGGCGATAAATATTATATTCTTTGCAAAGTTCTAACGACCTTAAATATCCGTTTTGCTTTTTAAAGTTTGATGGCAAATATTCTACTCCGTATTCAAGAGATAAACTTTCACCAATTTTGTTTATTCTTTCTGCATTTTTATGAGGACTTACTGTAAGAGTTGTTGCGACACAATCATATGCATTTGCTTTTGCAAACTTCATTGTGTTTTTTAGTCTATACCCAATACAAATATCACACCTTTCACTGCCCTCACCAAGATACTCTTTTCCTTTTATTGCCTCATAAAAATCTGCCGGAACATAATCTTCTATTATAAGTTTTGTGTTTGGGAAAATTTCCTTGTTGAGTCTTATAATCTCGTTTTTCCTTTTTTCAAACTCTTCTTTTGGCAAAATATTTGAATTTGAAAAATACATTGTTATTTCATATTTATCTTCTTTTAAAAGTCTTTCAACTACACTTGAAGCACACGGAGCACAGCAACAATGCAACAATAACTTTTTCTTTTGCATTTGTGTTCACCCCTACATCTTTTCTGGGATATCAATCGCCAAAACATCAAGTCCCTGCTTTAATTTTTCAAACACAAGTTTTGAAAGCGACAAATAACTGTCTCTTTTAACTTTGTCTGCCTCACTTAATATCTTTGTGTTGTTGTAGAATGTTGAATAAGCACTTGCTAGATTATATAGAGCATTACATAGCACACTAGGACTTAATTCTTTTAATGCAGTCATATAAGAATTTGTCAACTTTAAAATTTCAAGAACAATATTCTTCTCTAATATTGATGTTGTAGAAATCTTTCTTTCAAACCCCTCCGCTTTATTTAAGATAGAGTTAATCCTAACAGCGGTATATTGAAGATACGGACCAGTTTTCCCTTCAAACGACATAAAACTATCAAGGTCAAAAACATAATCTCTTGAAACCTCGTTTGATAGGTCCCCAAACTTCATAGCAGAAACTCCTATTTGAAGTGCAATGTCTACACCTCCAACTTCGGTTCCATTCTGTTTGAGTTTTTCTTCTGCCTTAGACCTTACCAAATTAATTATATCTTCAAGTTTAATTGAGCCACCATCACGAGTTTTAAACGGCTTTCCATCTCTTCCGTTCATTGTTCCATATCCAATATGTGTCAATTTCAAATCTCGTGGTGCAATTCCTGACATTTTAGATGCCCTAAACACACCCTCGAAATGCGTTGCCTGCCTTTTATCTACTATATAAACAATTTCCGATAAATTTTTAAAGTCCTCGACCCTTTGCATTATAGTTGCAATATCAGTTGTTGCATAAAGGTCTCCACCATTGTGCTTTTTTATAATTACCGGTGGCATTGGATTTTTATATAATTGTCTTTCACTTGGGTCATCTGGGTTCTTCTTTGGGATTGGAATATGCTCACCCTCTTTCTTAACTTCTACAATGGTTGCACCATCACTTTCTTTTGTTAAGCCTTGTTCAATAAAAGTATTTACTGTTCTTTCAATATATTTTTGAGCATCACTTTCCCCATACCATAAGTCAAAATTACAATTGAGTGTTTCATAATTCCTTTTAATAGCATTAACCGAAACCTCCCTTATATCTTTAAAGATTGAATAATATGGCTCTTCAAGTCTTTGAAGTCTTAATGTAAATGTCTCCGCTTTTGATTTAAATTCTGCATCAACTTTACTTCTTTTGCTTGCTAGTGGATAGTTCTCATTTAAAAAATCAAGCGTGATTGCCGGTTTTTCATTGGTTTCACCAAAATAATATTTTAGCATACCCTTTTCTTCAAGCATAGCCATTACAAGACCCATTTGCAAGCCCCAATCACCAAGATGTACATCACCAACTGTTTTATAACCAAAAAGTTTATAAAGCCTTGTAATTGCTTCACCAATGATTGGAGACCTTAAATGTCCCATATGTAATTCTTTTGCGACATTTGCACCGCCATAATCTAATACGACAGTTTTCCCACTTCCAATATTCTTGTCTATTCCATAATTACTATTATTTAATAAAGTGTTTGCTATTTCGATAAGACCTTCATCTGTAAACTTAAAATTTATAAATGCAGGACTGACAATTTCTATATCAAAATATTTTTTTACTTCTTTGCTTATATTTGCAACAATTTTATTCGCAACTTCAAGTGGTGCGATTCCACATTTTTTAGACAACGCAAAACAAATATTGCTTTGAAAATCCGCAATTTCTGGTCTTTGAGAATTTGATACCAAATTCATATTGTTATCTTCAAAACTACAAAGTCTAAGAGAGCTCTTAATCGCATTTCCTAAATATTCTTGTACACTATTAAATCCTTCCATAAAACACCTTTTTTCTATCGTTTTTCACATTATATCACTTATTATAAATTTTTCAAACTCTTATTTTAAATTTTACAATATTAAATAGATTTCAATTCAATTTTCACTTTTCCATCAATAATTTCTATGGTCGCATATTTTCCGTTTGCAATACTTCCAGGGTTTACAAATTTTATTCCATCAACAATATCTTCACATTGAGTATGGGTATGCCCATATAAAACCACGTCTGCTTGTTTTTGTTTGGCCTCTTTCAAAAGCCCGAATAACCCAAGTTTTACCTTGTACAAATGACCGTGCGTAGCAAGTATTTTGACATTTTCAATATCAAATGAAATTTCCTTGCTTTCTGCTGAAAACAAATCACAATTACCAGCAAGTTTTATAACTTGTTCATCTTCTATGTATTCAAAATCTCTTAAACCATCACCAAGGAAAATTGCCTTATTAAAGGTCTCATTCTCCATCACATCTTGAATTAAACCTATACGCCCATGACTATCACTTATAACTAATAATTTCATTACATCTCCCCAGTATCTTCCGATTTTTGTTTCTCTTTCAAAAAATCTTGATGTATTTCTTGAATTGCCTTTTCTGCATTGGATACATAACTTGGACCGCTAAAAATACTAGTAATATCTTTATAAGTATTTCCTTTATGCAATGCTCTATATGCATTATTTAAGTACTCGCCCATTTCTTCAACTGTCCTACAACCATTTATGTCGAAAATCAGACTTCCTTTGGTTGGTAAATAATTTTCATCAAGTTCACCCAATCCAATGCACACGTGCCAAAAGGAACCCTCCATTTGCATACGACCACCATATTGAGATGGTTCCTTATAAAACATTCTAGTAACACAAACACGCCAAATGCTTGTGTCATCTTTAAATTGATTTTTTATAAAAGATGCCAATTCCACACACGAACCATAGGTGTATTTGTATATTATATCTTCTTCGCTTAGACCATTTTCAAGTTCTTTTGACTTTAGAAGGTTTATTAGCCTTAAAATTTTTTCTACCTTTTGCTTATCCATATTACCCTTATGGTTGATTTATTGATACAATTATATCATACTTTGCAATTTAAACAAGACTAAAATCAATTAAGTTGTATTTTCAGAATTCGCAAATATTTAAAACTTTCTTATATGTTACATTTGAAAATTCTTTAAAGACAAAAGGTGGACTAATGTCTCCACCTTTTAATATTTTGTCATATTTTTCTATTACACTTGACTTTGAACAAAATCAAAACTATCACAAACTTCTTACTTGACACACTAACTTATCAAAGATTCACATTCAAGCCTTTCATTTAATTCTCTTTCGTTGTCTGAAAGCATTTGTTTTGTTTCCTCGAATTCTCGTAATAGACTGCTATTATACATTGCGTCAGATACATAGCTTGAAACAATTACATCAACAACTTCGTTTAATCGTTTTGCCTTTGCTTCGCCAATTTCAAAATATTTTATACATGCTTCATCAAAGGCTTTTTTAAGCCTATCAATTCTGTTTGTCACTTTTATACCATCTCCACCAGAGACCTCAACAGCTTGAATGGAGTTGTCTTGATTTTTAATACACCATAGATACAAGTTCGCATATCCCCAAAAACTACTGCTTATCAAATTTCTTAATTGCTCCTTTGAGCACCCCAAACACTCAGCATCTAACGGAATATTTACGCAACCCATTTCAATATATTCTGGTAGTTGTTGATTTTCTAGATTATCCACAAGATATTTAGATGCCTTACTCCAGTCACTACCAAGTACATTTATTTTTCTTTTAAAATAACCGGTTTTAACAAAAAACGACCACTCACTATTTCCTAATAATTTAGATTTTTTTAGGTCAAATTGTGCCGGTATGTAATACCTTCCGTATCTCCACATTTCTAACGCTTGTTTTTCTTTGTTAAATGGTTGAGGCAAATTATCAATAAAATCTTGAAACTCCTTACTTCCTGCGAACTTATCACATTTAAACATTTTCTCGTTCTTGAAAAATACTTGCACCCAATTTTTAAACGAGTCAACGTTCACACTTTCACAATCTAGTAATTTCTTCGCAACTGGCAACCAAGATTTTAAATGTTCTTTTGTGCTAAACCTAGATAAAATATTATCAATGCCTTTAAAATTTGTATTTTTAAATCCTAAGAAAACTTGTATTTCTTGATCAATCAAATAACTCAATCTTCCATAGTCTCTACGTTTCAAGTACTTCTCTTTTTCTAGATTAATTATTCCTAAAAGTTCAAGTAAAATTTCATCACTAGCAAAATCTAACCAAAGTTCCTCATCTTTCATCTCTTCTGCAAAAATCAACGAGTAATACTCTCTATCAATTGCATATCTAATAAAATCATCAGCATTTTTAAAATATCCAATCTCCCATGCCTGCTTTAAAACATCAAAAATACTAAAATTGTTGTTAAAATTGTTATAATATTTATCTATTTCATTGTGCCCAGTCATTTGTGCCATATGTTTAATTAAGGACTCATATATATCACTGAAGTTTTTGCCATCAAGCACATAGAGCGGACAGTTTGATAATGTCAAAACATTTGAAACCTTTATCCACTTGTCATTGATAAAGATTTCATGCTCGCTTTCACTATCTTTAAATTTTTCATATAGAGCAATCAATTGTTCGTAATTACATTCTTCTATACAATTATTTAGATATTCTAAATCGCCTGTCATAAAAAATAATGTATAAAATGCATTTACACTCTTTAATTCTAATGCAATATCTTTAAATCTATCATAAACTTTACCACTTAATATTGGCAATTTTTTAAAATCTCTATTAAGATTTTCTTCAAAAGAAATTTCTTGTTCAACCAACTCTTCAAATAAGTCCTTAACAGGAACACCAACCTTGCTTGCACATTTAATAAACTTTAATAGATTTGTCAAAACTTGTTCAACCTGCGTTTTGTAATATGTATAATCTTCATATTTTCCTTGACCACAACCACAATCATCATAAAGGCTTAAAATTTTGTTATAATCTCTATATTTCTCACGAACAAACTTATCTATCATACCGATTGAAGATTCACCATTTTCTTCTTTTGATTGATTTAATGCCTCAATCAATTCATCTTCACTTGCATTATAAAATTTATCTAAATACATAATACCTCTCCCTAAGTTCTATTTATCTTAATCCCAATATTCCATACATTCAACATTAATATCATAAGGTTTCTTTAATAAATTAGAAGCCCTTGAAAGCATATATCTATGGCGTAACATATCACCACTAAAATTTATTGCATTCTCATCTGGATGAGTAATAATAATTGGCAGTTTAAAACTCTTTGCAACTTCTGCAATTCTATCACTAACCTCATTAAATGCAACTATTGCAACAGGCTTAATTATTTCGCCATTTCTCTTGGTTTTACAAGTTATTTGATCATAACCGCCAATTTTGTTTTTAAGCATTTCCAAGTCTTCCAGTGTCAACCATAAACTTGGAAGTCCGGACAATTCTCGTTCGCTTTCTACATTCTTTTTTGTGTCACTATCCATTGGAAATATGTGAACAATATCATCCGGCATAATGTTATAAATGAAGAATATTTCTGTTCTTGAAAATCTTGAAATATTTTTATTGCTTATGGTACTAAATGCGGCATAATCTCTTCTTTCAAAATCTCTATAATAGTACTTTGGAGTTTCTCTCCAATCTGATGTGTCGACTCTTCCAATAAAGTGCCACTCTGTCCCCTTTGGGATTTCAAAGACTCCTTGTTTTTGCGGAATATTACACCAAGTTTTTTGAGAGATATCCATACACGCATATTTTCTACATCTATAATATTTTGCATATGCGTTCTTTTGCCCAAGTGAAGAATGTTCGGTTTCCCACTCCTCATTTCTTTTATCCTCGTACAAATGCCACCAATACATATTTAGTCCCCCTCTAACTCAAATATTTAATCGAAAAGTTGTGAAAAGTCATAACCCGGCACAATTCTATCATCTACACCTTTTAAATGTGACTTTTTGTCGTTTACTGAAACCCCAAATCTCTGTGCAATTTCATCAATAGCACGGTCAACTTCTTTATAAGTTCCCGCTGTATAATTGTTTGTAACAACTATCGCATCTTTGTATCTATTTGGATTTGGTTTTGTTTCTATATGAAAGGAATCTAAATATTGTTGAAGTGTTAAACCTCTTTCATATTTTGAATTTCTGTACATCTCTTGAACAGAAACAGGCTGAACATACACATTGACTACATAGCAATTTTTTAACTCATCTTCACTAAAAAATCTGTCTGCATCAATATCCGAAAAGACCACGACCTTAGCAACATTTCCTGCAAGTCTTTCAAACGAAACATTTATCAATCCTCTTTCCATAAGCATATCCGAATCAAAACATTTAGAACTTATCATAGTTTCCGATAACATTCTTGAAAAAGTAGTTTTACCAGAATCTGGATGTCCAGAAACCAAAACAACAAGTCTTTTATCCAATCCAAAATCAACATTTTGATATTTTCTTGTATAAGGTTCTGGTTTTTCTAGTGTAATATCATTCAATCTACAATATGCTTGTATTTTTTCTATCAATTCAAAATTGCTTGTTTCTTTATAAGCCCATTCACAAGTTTTTTCAATGTCATCTGCTATTTTTATTATGCTTTCACGGTAATCAGCCGCCTTTCCCAAATAACCAATTCTCTCTCTCCAATGACCCCACATCCTCGCAGATGCAAGTTCATAACGGCGTTTAGAAAATTCGTACGCAATTAATAAAGGTAAACTCTGTTCACTCTCCGGCAGAGTCTCCAATCTTTTAGGGTTTTCTAATACAAAGTGCATTAAAAGTTCCTTCGTTCTCAATTCCTTCGGAACGTGTAAAATTTCTACATCTAAATTAAAAATCATTGGATTTGAAAAAACTAATTCTACAATTCTTGGACTTCTAAGTTCTTTCTTTATTGATTGCAATGTGCACGGGCGATTGTGTCTTTTACTTGTATTAATGTATGCCACAACCTCATTATAAATTTCTTCTTCGGTTTTTGCCATATATAGTCCCCCTCATTTCCAATTGTTAAAAGATTATAACACACTTATAATAAATATTCAATACCAAAAAAATAAACCCTAGGACTTTCCTAGGGTTTTTATGGAGCGGAAGACGAGATTCGAACTCGCGACATTTGCCTTGGCAAGGCAACGCTCTACCACTGAGCCACTCCCGCATAAAACTATCATATCGTTTCTCTCGAAACACAATAGATAGTTTATCACACCATTTTAGAATAATCAAGCGAATTTTTAAAATTTTAAAAAAATTTTTAATTTATGACTATTTTTCTATACAAATCACCATATGAGGACAATGCTCTTTCTTTTAATTTTGCCTGCTGTTCCACATTTAAAGTTTCCCAAATCTCTTTTGCCCTTTCAAAACCATTAACTGAAAAGCCAATTTCTGCAAATATTTCATTTACTCCGTGTTGCTTTGTTCCATATAAAGTTCCAGCACCTCTAAGTTTCAAATCTTCTTCCGCTATTTTTAATCCATTATTATTCTCCTTAAAAATCTTCAATCTTTTCGCAGAAATTTCATTTAATTCATCACTTATGCAGAAACAAAATCCATTCGAACCATCTCGCCCAACTCTCCCACGAAGTTGATGAAGAGTTCCAAGTCCAAACCTCTCTGCATTGTATATTACCATTATATTTGCAGGCTTTATGTCAATTCCAACTTCTACTATCGTTGTTGCAATCAAAACTTTTGCATCTCCATCTCTGAATGATTGTATTATGCTATCACTTTCTTTTGAATTCATTTTGCCGTGCACACATAAAATTTCGTTGCTGTCAAACAATTTTAAACTCCTGAGTTCTTTTTCAATAATCTCAACAGATTTCAAATCGCCCTCTCCCTCGTAAACCCTAGGAGCAATTACAAAACACTTTTTGTTCTTTTCTCTAAGTTCCTTTGCAATAAACTTCCACATATCCGTAAGTTTTTTGCTTGATAAAAGATTTGTTTGTATTTTACTTTCGCCTCCGGGTCTGTCAAGGATTTCACTTACCTCCAAACCGCCATACAAAACAAGAGCCAAACTTCTTGGTATTGGAGTTGCACTCATAATTATTTGGTCGACTGTTTGTTTTTTTGAAAGATTTGCCCGTTGTTCCACCCCGAATCTATGCTGTTCATCAGTTACAACCAATGAAAGGTTTTTAAATTTAATGTTATCACTCAGAACAGAATGAGTTGCAACAACTACTTGTATTTTTCCAAGTAAAACATCTTCTTTTATTTGTGCGTATTCTTTCACTGAAATTCCAGAATGTAAAAATGCAACACAAAATCCATTAAATATCTTTTTTGCATTTTCGTAGTGCTGGCTTGCAAGTACCTCTGTTGGGCAAAGCATAACCGCCTGAAAACCAGAGAGTATAGCCTTGTAGATAGCACCAAAAGCGACCATTGTTTTCCCAGAGCCAACATCACCAAGCACAAGCCTATTCATCACTTCTTTTTTGTCCATATCTTCAAATATTGAGCAAATCGCATTGTTTTGTCCATCTGTTAATGTGTATGGTAAAATATTCTCAAAGTCTTTTATTGAAATGTTTTTGTAGCAAAATTCTTTTTGTTCTTTGTCGTGTTTAATCATACTTTCAAGAGCAACAAAAAGTAGTAATCTGTCCATATTAATTCGAAACTTTGCATCTTCAATCTCATTAATAGAACTTGGGAAGTGCAACTTATGATATGCCTCTTTCAAAGTCATTAACCCATCAACATTATGCTGATCAATATTATTTCCAACAAGATTATCGTATTTGTCTAAAATTTGGCTTATAGACTTTCTTATTGTTCCAGATGATAGTCCATCTAATGCTTTATAACAAGCCAAGATATGTTTATCTTCTTTACTTACAATAAAATATTTTTGTACAACTAATTGCTTTTTTGAGTTTGGTTTTCCATATAAAAAATATTCCTCTTCTGTATGAATATTGTTTTTCATAAAAGGTTGATTATACCATACCGCTTTAAATTTTTTTTGGGTTGTAGCCTCTTCGAACTCACTTATAACATAATTCATTCCCTTGAAGAATATAGTTTTTGCTTCTGTTATTGCTTTTGCACGCACCAAAATAGAGTTTGGTGCATATGCATCAAACTTGTCAATTGCTGTAAAATCATAATATTTATATGGGTGATAATCAAGAAGT
>JAZNEY010000088.1:0-5184 GCA_045588795.1 Clostridia bacterium
TAGTGTTCAACATTAAGTTGTGAAAGTTCGCCTTTTGTCCACATACCAGCACAATTGATTAAGCAATCAACTTTATTAAAAGTTTTTGTTACAAAATCTTTTAATTTTTTTACAGATTTTACATCCGATACATCACAAACGAAAGATTTTTGTTTAAGTTCATCTGCAACACTTTCAAGATTTTCTTTTTCAATATCTACAAGTATTAAATTTTCATTTTTGAGCATCTTTGCGATAGCTTTACCAACGCCATCACCTGCACCTGTTATGATTATATTTTTCATAAAATTCTCTCCTTTATGTTTTTATTGATATACAAATATAATTTTAATTCTTACTTGGTTTTGCACCCATAAATGAGTAATATTTACACTCAATATTTGCGTTATAAAGTTTTCTTGTTTTGTCGGCACTTCTACCAAAATACTTTTCTAAAAGTTTGTTATCAGTTAAACAATAACAACTCCACTTATCAAGCGATTTAAACACCTTTCCAAAATCTGTATACAACTCACCAATTGTATTTTTGTCGCCTATTCTGTCGCCGTATGGTGGATTTGAAATAATAACGCCATATTCCTCTTCGCTTTTAAACTCTCGCATATCACGGACTTCAAATTTGATAAACACTTCTACACCCATTAACTTTGCGTGAAGTTTTGCAAGTTTAATAGCCTCCGGATTTATATCGCAGGCATAAATTTTAGGCACATAATCTTTTATTTCTGCCTCTTCTAGTTCTGTTCGAATTTTCTCGTGCAATTCTTTATCATAATTTTTAAAATGCTGAAAATCAAAATTTCTGTTCTTGTTTGGTGCTATATTTAAAGCATACAGACAAGCCTCTATTGGTAAAGTTCCACTTCCGCAGAACAAATCGGCAAATGGTTTGCTTTTGTTATACACAGACAACTGAATAAGTCCCGAAGCAAGGGTTTCTTTAAGTGGTGCTGTATAATTCATCACTCTGTACCCTCTTTTATGCAAGCCATCACCCGAGCTATCAAGCGAAATAGTAACAATGTCATTAACTATGTTAAACACAACAATAACACGCTCGCCCTCTTCTGTAAGTTCACTTTTGTAGTAGTTTGAAAGTCTGTTTACGATACTTTTCTTAATGACTCCCCCACTGACTTTAATGGCTCCAAGCGTGCTTTTGACACAATTTCCGTCCATTAAAATCTTTGCATCTTTCTTTATGTATTTTTCAAAAGGAATTTTCTTTACGCCCTCAAATAATTCATCAAAAGTAGTCGCCTTAAACTCTGCAAGTTTAATTAAAACTCTATCTCCACTTCTAAGTGCCATATTGAGTCTCATCACATCAGCAAAGTCTCCATTTGCCCTAACTTTTCCATCAATGGCACGAGGATTATTTAGCCCCAACTTCTCCATTTCTCTTTTAACAACAGCCTCTAAACCAAAAGCCGAAGATACCATAATTTCCATAAAACACTTTTCTCCTAGTAGATAAATAATACCAAATTTTGAAAGCAAAATCAATCTAAAATAAAAATATGACTCACTTCCGTGAGCCATATTTTTGTTAAGTTGAACTCTTCTTAAACTCATCAACAACATTATCTGCGAAATTAAATGTTGCCTCACTTGAATTTTTAATATAAACATATCTCATTTTATCTTCAAATGAAAGCATTTCCCAATCTGCCACATTTTCAAGTAACATTTCGTGATTGGCTTTCGCCTTTGTAATATAAAGTTCAAGTGCCTCCGTATCAACGGTCTCCTCATCACCATAAACTTTATCCAAAAATCCGAATTTCTCGGTGTCATTTTTAATTTGATTTAGTTGTTCATTCTTTCTTGCAAGGTCCTCAGCACTTATTGCAAGTTGTTGCTTTAAAAGTTTTGAAATCTGCTCGATTTCTTGTTTTAAAAATTCCTCTGTGTTTTTACCTCTGATTCCGTCATATCTTTCAAGTGAGATTTTAAAAGTTTCTTCACTTTCATCTATCTGAACCAAAACCAAGGGTTTCATTTCCTCTGTGCATGACTTTGCGAGTTGCCTCCAATACCTCAGCCTATGAGTTGCAAGTTCAAGCCTTAAAGCCCATTGATATTTCAACTTGTCTAAAAGATTTTGCAAATCTAGTGGAGTTGGTTGAAGAATAGCGCTGGACTTTAAAATGTCATTTATTAATTCCATACATTCTCCTTGAAGAGTAATTTAAAGTCGACATTAAACTAGTGCAATACGGAAATTATAGCACATTTTTAATTTATTGTCAAATCTGCAACAAACTATACTCTTTTTCGCTTTCTACATTATATGAAATTTCAGGCAAACATTCCTAGTTTTCAAATAGATTTTTATTCAAATATTTTAGCCTACTCTCCTTTATTTTAAATTAAGAATTGACAATATTTGCTAACAAGTGTATAATGCTAGTTATATTATAATTAAAAGTTATAGAGGACATAAAATGAAAAGAATTGAAATAAGAGACCTATTTAAAACATACGCCAACCTTGATGGACAAGAAGTTACAATTTGTGGCTGGGCAAGAACAATCAGAGACAGCAAAAACATTGCATTCCTATCTTTAAATGATGGGGCTTTCAAGTGTGTTCAAGTTGTTATAGAAAGAGAAAAAGTTTCAAACTATGATGAAGTTGTTAAGCAAATCGTTGGTGCATCTTTCTCTGTAACCGGAAAGTTAATAGTTACACCAGAAGCAAAACAACCATTTGAAATCAACGCAAGCAATATTGAAGTGCTTGGAGAAAGTGCAGGAGACTACCCTCTTCAAAAGAAACACCACACCGTTGAATTTTTAAGAACTATTCCAACCATAAGACCAAGAAGTAATTTGTTCAACGCAGTATTTAGAATTCGCTCGGTTGCATCATTTGCAATTCATAAATTTTTTAATGACAGAAATTTCGTATATGTTCACACCCCAATTATCACAGCAAATGACTGCGAGGGTGCTGGTGAAATGTTCCAAGTAACAACACTTGACCTTGACCGCGTTGCAGAAAGTGGCAAAGTTGACTATTCAAAAGATTTCTTTGGGAAAAAAGTCTCACTTACTGTTTCAGGTCAGCTACACGAAGAGACATTAACTCACGCTTTTGGAAAAACATACACATTTGGACCAACATTTAGAGCGGAAAACTCAAACACAACTCGCCACGCAGCAGAGTTTTGGATGATGGAACCAGAAATTTGTTTCTGTGATTTAAATGGACTTATGGACAACGAAGAAGAAATGATTAAATATGTAATCAAATATGTAATGACTGAGTGCGAAGCCGAAATTGCATTTTTAAATCAATTTGTTGACACAGAGCTGATTGAAAGATTAAATTCAATTGTAAATAACGACTTCGTTCGCCTTGATTACACAGAAGCAATAACAATACTTGAAAAAGTTAAAGATAGATTTGAATTCCCTGTTTCTTGGGGCACAGACCTTCAAAGTGAACACGAAAGATATATCACCGAAGAAGTATTCAAAAAGCCAGTATTTTTGAAGAACTATCCAAAAGATATCAAAGCATTCTATATGCGTCAAAATGATGATGGAAAAACGGTTGCCGCTGTTGACCTACTTGTTCCTGGAATTGGAGAACTTATCGGCGGAAGCCAAAGAGAAGAAAGATACGACAAACTTGTTTCAAGAATAAACGAACTTGGACTAAACGAGGCAGATTACTCTTGGTATCTTGATACAAGAAGATATGGAACAAACATTCACGCCGGTTATGGACTTGGTTTTGAAAGACTTATTATGTACCTAACAGGAGTTGCTAACATTCGTGATGTTGAAATTTTCCCAAGAACAGTTGGCTCTATTCAAGGCTAATATAAAAATAATATTTTTTCATATATAATAAAAGGTTGGAATTATGCGTTCCAACCTTTATTTTTTTATTTTGTTAGCACTCTCTGTTTGCATACTCTTCCAAAAGAAGTTTCGCCATTTGCTCTGGGGTTTCTTTGCAACCAAACTCTATCCAAAGTCTGCATAATTCTTTTATTCCTGCCCCAAAGAAACTTGCACGATAAAACAGTCCCATATCAATAGATGACTTTATATCAGCATCTTTGCCAACACGCTCTAAGCACTTTGCCTTTGTTTCATACTCTGCAAAGGTTATGTATGGAATGTTTAAAAATGCTTTATAAAAATATTTGTTGTTTTTAACAAATGTAAACATTTCTATCATCGCATCATTAGAGCGGCGTTCTCCAAAGTTGAAAATGCCTGCTGTCTGATGTGCAAACTTCTTCTCAACCTTAATGATTAAATCATTTATATCGGTGTAATGACAATAAAAAGTACTTCGGTTAATTTTCGCTTGCTCACAAATTTGACTTATGCTTATTTCATCATATTTATACTTTTCAAGTAAAAATAAAAAAGCGTTTTCTATCTTTTCACTACTGATTTTATATCTAGAATTATTCTTTATATTCATATAAACCCCTCATTTTTACATTATTCCAACAATTGTCGATTTTTTGTCGTGTGTATTTTTTTTATTTAATTGTTAAACTAAAAATAATTTACTATAATTTTATTAGTAAGTCAAGTGTTGGAATAATGCTTGGCAAAAATTAAAAAAAGGAGAAAATTTTTATGAAAACAAATCATTTTATAACACTAGTAGTTTGTGTTGTGGCAGGACTTCTATTCTCACTAGGTATGTGTATGTGCCTGCTTCCTGAATGGGATTCATTTACACTTGGAGTAGTTCTTGCAGCAATTGGCGGTGGCGCTCTTGCAATAATGGGCATTGTTGCATACATTAGAAATGCTAAAAGCCACGCACCAATCAACTGGAAAACTGTTGGGAAAATTTCCTATTGTGTAATTTCTGCCTTGATTTTAGGACTAGGAATGTGTATGATAATGGTATGGAATTTAATGCTTTGGGGAATTATCATCGGCATCATTGGCCTAGTAATGTTATTATTCTTAATTCCGATGTTCTTCGGTTTGAAAAAATAAATTACTAAATTGGAGAAATGTTCCCAAACATTTCTCCAATTTTTATTTATGAGGCGATTAAATGAAAAAGAAACTATCACTAAATCTTGGTAATGGAAAAGTTAAAGAACAAGAAATAAACTATATTCCAGTTAGATATATACTTGCTTTCTTGATAACAGTTTTTGAAGTAGTTGCAATCATTGGAATAGTTATTGCTATG
>JAZNEY010000089.1:0-5988 GCA_045588795.1 Clostridia bacterium
AGAATATGCCATATTTTACCTGCTGTTTTGTTATGAAGTGATAACAATAATGTTGTCCTATGCTTATTGGATTATTATAACAAACTTTGGGTGTGTATGTAAAACAAAATTTTACAATAAAAATTAAAAAACTATGACAAATATTTGCCATAGTTTTTGATTGATTTTAGTCTATTCTGCCAGTTAGATTTCCGGTGCTTTTTAAGTTGTTAAAATTGTTTTGTTTTAAAGCCTCATATAAGATAATTGCAACAGAGTTAGATAGGTTTAAACTTCTTGCGTTTGGGGTCATTGGTATTCTTATGCAATCATCTAAATGCTGTTTTAGTAAACTTTCACGAATTCCAAAACTTTCCTTTCCAAAGACTATGAAACAATCTTTGGGATAGGTAACATCTGCGTAAGTCTTGCTGGATTTTGTGCTTGCAAAATAGAATTTTTTATCTTTGTTCGCCTCGAAAATTTCTTCAAAACTATCAACAACCGTAAAGTCTGCTTCTTTCAAGTAATCCATTCCGGCTCTTTTGAAATGCTTGTCATCAAGCACAAAGCCAAGTGGCTTTACCATATAAAGTTTTGTGTTGGTCGCCATACAGGTTCTTATTATGTTTCCAGCATTTTGAGGAATTTCAGGCTCTATTAATACAATGTTCATAAATTGTTCTTCTTTGTAAAATTAGAAATTTAATAAGTTTAAGTACATTTCTTTGTTTAGTGCGCCAAGGAATAAGTATAGTCTTGGGCCAGCCTCTTTTCCAATCAACAACATATATACATTTTGGAAGAACTTTCTTTGGAATGGTTGGTTTTCTTTGTCTTTGAGTCCCTCTTGTTTTGGTATGTCATATAGTAATTGTTGTAAATCTTCAAGTGCAATTTCTTCGCTTGAAAGTTTATTGTAAAGAGTCTTGATATCTTCTTGCTCTCTTTGTGGAAGAGATGCAAAATATTCTTCATTTTTGGTTTCAAGTAGGGTGGAAATGCTTTCTGGGGAATAAGTCTTTGCCCAGTACTCTATGCGAGAAAGTCTTGATAATAAATCTTCTTTGTCAACATTTGGGTCAATTTTTTTGTATAGAGTATATAATAGGTTAGGCTCAAAGTTTACAATTGCACCAAGTGAGAATAAAAGTTGAGCAGATACAGTGCTTGGTTTTAATTCCTCTCTGCCATAGCGAACATATCGCATAATCTCTTTTATGTTTTGTGGGCAAGTCTCGGTAAATGATGCGGATAGGCTTCTGTCAAACTCGTGGTATTGACGAAGAATCTCTTCATCAAAGCAGAATTGCCAGCTTTGTCTTGCTGGAACTTTTGAATATAACCATAAAATCATTTCTGGTGGGCAAACTTTTAACAGTTCTGCTGGTGTGATTGATGTTCCGCTTGAACTGCTCATTTTTCCGCCACCACCTTTGATTCCGATAAATTCATACATTACAAAGTCTGGGGCAGTGTAGTTGTATACTTTATCAACTATAATTTTTCCAACAGTGTATGAACTACCCTCAGTTCCGTGGTCCTTTCCACCTGGCTCAAAAGTTACTTTTTCTTCGTTCCAACGCATTGGCCAGTCGGCTTTCCAAACAAGTTTGATGTTGTGGTAGTCGCGTACATTTACTGTATCGTGGTGTCCACATTTACATTCATAGGTAATAGTTTCACAGGTGTCGCTTACATTTGTTACTGTTGTTGAATCTCTGCCACACTTTTCACAATATACAGCAATTGGTACATATGATTCTCTGCCCTCTTCGGTTGCTTCTTGACTTTTGTACTCATAAAGGATATCATAGATGGTTTTTCTTTCTTTTAGTGCTTGAATGATTCCGTCATCATATCTGCCTTTTCTGTACTCTTGTGCTTGGGTGATAAATTCACACTCAATTCCAAATTGTTTTACTGCATCTTTGAATTGCTCCTCAAAGTGTTCAGCGTATGAAGAATGGCAACCATATGGGTCTGGTATATCTGCATATGGTGTTCCAATGTATTTGTCGTAACTGTCTCCAACAACTTGTTTTACTGCAAATGGAACTTTCCTTAAGCGGTCAAAGTTGTCAAACGACATTATAAATCTTGATTTCTTTCCCGCCATTTTTAGTCCAATATGAACAAAATAACTGGTTAAAAATTCTCTGAAATTTCCAATGTGTATTGGTCCTGATGGACTGATTCCTGCGGCGCAGGTAAATTCTTCTTTGCCCGGGTTTTCGTTAATTAATTTTTGTACGGCTTCATCTATCCAAAGCATTTTAGTTTCTCCTTTTCTTGTAATAGTTTATAGTTTACTATATTTCTCTCATTTTTGCAAGTAGGAGAGAGGGGTTTTTTCTAAATATATTTATATAAAAAATAGACAATGCGTATACTTTACATTGTCTATTTTTATTTGTTAATGTTGTTTTCTATACGAAACCACGAGTATCATCATCTCCTGACTCAACTTTGTTTCTTAGTTTTGGAAGTTTTCCGTGCTTTCTTAGAACTTTTACTCTGGTGAATACAAGAGCAAATACGATTGCACCTACTAAAAGTAGTGAAGATAGGGCAGCAAATAGGATTTCAAGTGTTTTGTCCTCTGGTTCAATTTCCTCTTCTTTTTCTTCTTTTTCTTCGGTTTTTCTGTTGTCTGCGTATGCTTTGAATTCTTCTTCGCTGTCAATGGACTCTGTTTCTGAAGTAAATGTGCTTTCTTCAATTGTTGTTAGTGCTACACTATCAATAATAACTTCGCCACTTGCGTTTAGTAATTCAACATAGTAATTTGTTTTCAAAACCTTTTCGCCTGTTGCAATGTACATTGTGTATGTTTGGAAATCTTCTGACTTAATGCTTAATGTTTGTTCAAGATTTGTAAATCTTAAAGTTGCACTAGTGCCCTCTGCAAGTCCTTTTGCTTTTGCAACAACAGTGAATTTATAATATTTTGAAGATGAAAGTGAAAGTTTCTCTGTTGGTGTTGCTGTTGTTGATTGTCCATCACCATTTTTAATAACTAACACATATGGAGTAGTTGCACTTTCATAAATGTAATCAGCAAGAGCTTCTTTATTTGTTGATGTGTCAAGAATTGTAAGGCTTCCTGTTGATTGTTCTGATTTTTCAACTGAGCCCGGTACGTAGTGTCCATTTCCAAGGCTTTCGCCAAGGCTTACGAAATTTTCGTTTCCAAGGTTGATTAATGAAATCAACTCGCTTTCTCTTTCGCTTACAGTCTTATCTGTTGTAAGTTTTGAGAATTTGTTTGTTGTAGAACTTTTAATTGTTGCTGTTTTGAATAAAACTGTGCCAGTTGTAGAATCTTCGTGCGAGCCATAAACAATTTCAAGTTTTAATTCGTTTGCAAAGATTCCATTATTTACATAGAATGAAATTGTTTGCCAGTTGTTTGCTTCATCAACTAGTGCTTTCTTTGTGATTGTTTGTGAAGCTAAAACTTTATCAGATGAATTTAATAAATTAACAACCAACTCACCTTCAAATTTTTCATCAACATATGCATAAAGTGATACAAGTTTGCAAGTAGATGCTGAAATTGAGAATGATGGGGAAGTATATTTTATTTGCATATTTTCAATGAATGCTGTTCCACTCAATCCGTTTTTAACACTGTTTATTGCAAGATAGTTTTCGTATACATTGCTTGGGTTAATGTATGAAGCCCCATTTGTTCCAAGTATTGTTTCATTGTAGTTGTGTCCGTTAACGATTCCGTGATGGAATTTATTGTCCTCAAGACTTTTGTTGTTTAGTTTGAATGACTTATATAAATCGCTTTTAAAGCAATCTTCTTTCTCATCAAACGAGAATGTAACATCTCTTGCAACAACAATTTTCTCTGTGGCTTCAATTGTTTCGTGTCCAACATATTCAATTACTAATGTGTATCCTGTACCTAAATTTTCATTTATATATCTGTTATGGTTAGATGGGTCTCTTGTGAATTCTGTTTCGTTATAAATGTATGTATCGCCCTCAATTGGTGCTGGAAGGTCAATTATTTCTACATCTGAGAATTGAACACCGTGTTCATCATAAGTTGAGTAATGATATCTGTATGGTGTGTAAACATATGTGTCAACTGTATCATCTAATTCATCATAGAAGGTTTTGCCATCATATGTTATACTTCTTGTTTCACTGCTGTCATCAGTTGTGAATGTTTCGTTGTTTATGATTGAAGAGTATGAGTTATCTGATGCATCCATATGATATTTATAAACATCAGTTAAAACTGTAATTGATTCTGTCCATTCACTTGGGTTATATAATTCATTAAAGTCGTTTTCCTTTGTTTGAACAAGGTTAAAGTGACCATTCTTGATTGTTTCAGTTGGTAGGGAAGTTGTTAGAGACAACTTTGTTCCATCTGTGTCGTTGTATTGTGAACTTGAAACTTTTTCAATTGTGAAGTGGTCAAACATAAAACTTGATTCTTTTGGAATTGAAATTGTAAGCCAAGCCTCTGTTGTGTAAATTGGGCAAGCCTCAATGTAAAGAGTTGTTTCTTTCCAGTAGTTATTTAGAGGTAGGTCGCTGTCTGAACCGTGTTTTGAATCATAAGGATTTACCTTTAATTCTTTTGTTGTACTTGTTTTAGAGTTTAGTGTTGCGTTTAAGTAAATTGTAAACTCTTTATCTGAAACTTTTTCTTGTTCATAATCACTTCTTGACCAAACAGAAAGTTTATAGTATGTGAATGGTTCAATCTCTGTCTTTTTAGAAACAAGTGTTACGGTTTTGCTTCCATAGTTATCTACTGTCAAAATTGAATTTGTGTTATCTCCAAAAGTTGCAGGTAGGTCGGTTGTTTCTTCTTCATTTTGAATTTTAATTTCTGTGCCGTCCATTCCGCCATCTCTGTTTTCAATTGACCAACCACTTTCGTGAAATTCAGAAATTCCATTGAAACTTGAAATGATTTGGAATGAATTTGCTCCAAGACCTCTGTAATCTGCAATCTTTAGGTTTGGTTCGCTTCCTTGTCTGTCATATGCTGAAAGGTAGGTTGCATATTGGATTTTTTCAACCTTTGCATCATCAAAATAAACAATTCCGCTTGATTTTGTGTCTTTGCCACCAAGTGATAAGCATAGGTTTGCTCTGTATTTTCCAGCGTTATCTTCATTGTATCCTGTGCTTACATATATTTCATATTTTGTCCAACCCTTGTTGTTTCCAGTGCCATCTAGGGTAATAGTTTCGCCAAGTGTGTCGTTTACCCAAGTGTCAGTTTCGCCATCTAATAAATAAGTGTATGTAACTTCGCCCTCTTCATAATCTGTATCTGCTTGAAGTGCGTCTGCTATATCTTTATAAAAATATGTTGTGCTACCGCCCGCTGAAACTTTTTTGTAAACATAAATGTTGTCATTGCCTGATTGTGTTGATGTTATGCCTTTGAAATATTCATCTTCAATATCTCCGCCAAGTGCAATTGTTGCTTCACCACCTGCGGTTTTTGCCCATACAGAAATTCTGTAATATGAATATTCTTCAAGTAAGAAGTCTTTTGACCTGTATGAGTAATAAACTTCTCTGTTTGTCTTGTTTTCTGGTAAAAACGCTGTAAAATCGCTTTCTTTAAATCCATCGTAAATTGTGCCGGCGTTGATGTAAAGCACATTTTTGTTTTTGTCGTCACTATCTTCAAGAATGTCGTGAGTCATTGGGTTTGTTGGGTGTACTAGTTCATTTTCAAATACAGTCTTTATTGTTTGAATATGAGGAAGTGTTGCGTGATTTGCCACAAAAGATTCAAGCCACATATTTTTGAATTGAACGGCATAGTTTGTTGCGTAGTCATTAAATGTTGTATTTAACGCACCAGACATTGTTGTTGAGTTTAATTCTTCTTTGCCCTCATCTTTTGAAACATAGTCAACCGTCCAATCTCCGATAGAATAGTTACCATCAACAAGTGTTTCAAAACTTGAATTTGGTAGGTCAACCGTTGTTTCGGTATATGTTGGTTTTGTTTCTTCT
>JAZNEY010000090.1:0-3509 GCA_045588795.1 Clostridia bacterium
TTAGTGCCTTTGGGGCTTGGTTGAATTATGTTGACATTATACAAAATTTTAGTATTTTTGTCAATAGTAAAATAGTCAATAAAATGCTTGACAATTCAAAATTTATATCTTATACTGTTACGATTTAACGAAAATTGTTAAATGGGCGGTTTGGGATAAAAAGGAGAAAAATATTATGTATCATTACATTAGTGACAAACAATTTTTAAAACAAATGCACCGAGTTTGTGCAGACATTTTAAACCAACTTGTTCAACAAATCAACAACGATGGCTGTATGGAGGTTGACGCTTTCACTGTTGGTAGTTTTCCCAAAAATCTTATAACCCAAAATGAAAATGAGCCTATCGATATAGACTTCAATCTTTGCATATTAAACACTTATCAAATCAATATTAATGACGGCAGGCAAATTAAAGAATATATCCGCAATCAATTCAATATCGTGCTAAAAAGAAACGGTTGGGGCGATTGTAAAGACTCTACTTCTGTCCTAACAACAGAAAAAAGATATTTTACCACAGGCAACCCAACAAGCTTTAGCATCGACCTTGCAATAGTAAAAAGAGCAGAAGACACAAAAACAACTTATCGCCTTATACACAGAAAAACTGGTTCTGCAATAACCGACCAACACCCCTGGAATGAAGCACCTCACTCAAAAAATTTAGACGAGAAAGCAAGTAAATTAAAGCAAGAAAATCTTTGGCTTGAAGTAAGAGATTTATATTTAGACAAAAAAAATATGTATTTAAAGAGGCAAGAGAACACCCACCCTTCTTTTAATGTTTACATTGAAACAATAAACGAAATTTTTAATAAATATTTTGACTAGCGCATAATGTCTTAAGTCAACAGATGTTAATTAGGTTGACTACTATTTTTACTGCTATCTTTTTGATTATGCTCTGCCACTTCCTTCTCTCTCTTAATTTTATAAATCCTAAACAAATTAGACCTTCATTATGATATTTGCAGTTACAATTAATACAAAACAAAAAGCACTAGGAATTGTCCTAGTGCTTACTTGGTGGGAGAGGATGGATTTGAACCATCGAAGACATAGTCGACGGATTTACAGTCCGTTCCATTTGGCCGCTCTGGAACTCTCCCAAATAATAAATATTACAAGGATTCAATAAACTGTTGTTTATGCGCCCCACTTATGTAGACCGGCACCTCGTAATATTTAATGGAGCTGGTGGTCGGAATCGAACCAACAACCGTCTGATTACAAATCAGATGCTCTACCATTGAGCCACACCAGCATATTTTTTGGTGCCTTAGGGCGGAATCGAACCACCGACACGGAGATTTTCAGTCTCCTGCTCTACCGACTGAGCTACCAAGGCAAGTTTTGCCAAAGTCTTGAACTTTTGACAAAAGAATTTTAATTGGCGACTCTGAACGGGCTCGAACCGTCGACCTCCTGCGTGACAGGCAGGCGCTCTAACCAACTGAGCTACAGAGCCATAATTTATGGTGGACCTTCACGGACTTGAACCGCGGACAAACCGGTTATGAGCCGGTTGCTCTAACCAACTGAGCTAAAGGTCCAAACCCTAAAGTAAAAGTTTTATATGGTCGGGGTGGAGAGATTCGAACTCCCGACCTCATGGACCCAAACCACGCGCGCTACCAAGCTACGCCACACCCCGACATCTAAAATTCTTTAGACATAGTTTTACAAAATTTTGGCTTATTAAATTGTGTTGTTTTGCTTCAACCACAATAACAACATATTAAATATACTACAACTTTGAATTGTTGTCAACTGTTTTTTAAACTTTTTTTAAATAATTGTAGTATATTTAATCGTGCTACTTTATATAAACATTTTAGTTGATTCCAAGATAATCATTGTATGTTGTTTGTCTATCAAACTCTTTTGTTTGGTTTATAACTATTATTCTGTTAGCAACTGTTTGCATAAGTTCGTGGTCGTGAGAAGTAAACAAAATAGGACCCTTGAAGTTAATCATTCCCTTGTTTAAACTTGTTATACTTTCAAGGTCTAAGTGGTTTGTTGGCTCATCAAAGATTAATACATTACTGCCCTTGAGCATTGCCCTGCTCATCATACATCTTACTCTTTCGCCACCACTTATAACCTTTGCTTTCTTTTGGCTTTCTTCGCCAGTAAACAACATTCTGCCAAGCCAGCCACGAAGAAATGTTTCATCTCTTTGGTCTTTTTCTTTTGCATATTGAGCAAGCCATTGCACAAGATTTAGATCAACACCAGCAAAATAACTTTCGTTATTCTCTGGAAGATATCCAGTCGTTATTGTCGAGCCCCATTTAAACGAGCCTGAATCCGGTTCTTCTTCGCCTGCAAGAATTTTAAACAGCATTGTTGTTGTAGTACTTTTATCGCTTAAAAAGCCGATTTTGTCATCTTTATTTAGCACAAAACTTACATTCTCAAAATACCCTTTCTTTGTCAAGTTCTCAACCGTTAGGATATCATTACCGACTTCCCTTTCCGGTCTAAAATCAATATATGGATATTTTCTCGAACTTACCTTAATGTCAGCAAACTCTAGCTTTTCAAGTTCTTTCTTTCTGCTTGTAGCTTGTCTTGACTTACTTGCATTTGCACTAAATCTTGCAATAAACTCTTGAAGTTCCTTTGCTCTTTGTTCAGCCTTTTTGTTTTGTTCTTTTGCTTGTCTTATTAATAACTGGCTTGTCTCATACCACATATCGTAGTTTCCAGAGAACAAATTAATTTTGCCATAATCCAAATCACAAGTATGTGTACAAATTCTGTTTAAGAAATATCTGTTGTGGCTTACTACAATTATAATATTTGGAAAATCAATTAAATATTCTTCAAGCCAGTTAACTGTCTTTGCATCTAGGTTGTTTGTTGGCTCATCAAGAACCAAAATGTCTGGACTCATAAATAGTGCCTTTGCAAGAAGAACTTTGACTTTTTGCTTTGGCTCAATATCTGCCATAGTTTTATGAAAATCCGCCTCATCAATTCCAAGATTGGTAAGAAGTGTTTCTGCCTCACCCTCTGCTTCCCAGCCACCAAGTTCGGCAAACTCTGTTTCAAGTTCTCCAGCCCTTATTCCATCTTCATCACTGAAATCTGCCTTTGCATACAATGCATCTTTTTCTTGCATAATCTCCACAAGTTTTTTATGTCCAAGCAAAACAACTTCTAGTGCTGTTTTGTCATTATATGCATTTTGGTTTTGTTCAAGAACCGACATTCTTTCACCCTTAGTGATAAAAATTTCACCACTGCTTGGTGTAAGTTCTCCTGTCAATAGTTTCAAAAATGTAGACTTTCCCGCACCATTGGCACCAATAATACCATAACAGTTTCCTTTTGTGAACTTTATGTTTACATCTTCAAATAGAACTCTTGCTCCAAATTGAAGTCTTACATTTGTGCATTGTACCATTATATCCCTCTCTTTAAATTTCTTGTATTATTCTCACCAAAATATAATACTATTAATTTACATTTTTGTCAACTTTAATTCCTTTAAATT
>JAZNEY010000091.1:0-2092 GCA_045588795.1 Clostridia bacterium
TAATAAATAATGAAATAGTGAATACTTAATTAAAGCGGGAAATGTTATGGCAAAAAAAGAGACCAGCACAACAAAACAAGAAAAAAAACTTCAAAAGCAGGCATTAAAAGATGCTAGACTTTTGGAGCGAGAAAAAAACAAAAAAAATAAAAAAATTATTAAGCAACAAGAAAAAGAGTTAAGGGCAAAGAAAAAAAGGTTAACAAGGGAAATTATAAAGCAGAAAAGAAAAGAGGCAAGCAAGCAACGCGCGCAAAAATCTTTGCAGGCAGAATGGTTTAAACTTGACAATGCTGCAATAATTTATCCATCTATAAAAGAAGAAAATTGGACATTTGTATTTCGAATTTCAGCAGTTTTAAAAAATGATATTGATGTTGAAAAGTTGCAACAGGCAGTTTATGATACAATGAAAAGATTTCCAACATTCAATGTTAGTTTAAAGCAAGGTTTATTTTGGAATTATTTTGAATGTAAATCGACTTTCCCTAAGGTAAAAAAGGAAAGTAAATTCCCTTGCCACAACTTTGACATTTTCAGTTCAAAAGACCATATTGTAAGGGTTTTATATTACAATAAAAGGATATCTGTTGAATGTTTTCACGGAATTGCAGATGGAAGAGGGGCTTTAAAGTTTTTCAACTCACTTCTCAAAAGATATTTTACAATTTGTGGTGCGGAAATTTATTCAAATGAGGGTTGTCTTTCGGTTTTGGATAAACCAAGAAAAGAAGAGATGGAAGATGCTTTTGCATATTATAGTACAAAAGGTGAAAAGCTGAAACATAAAGAATCAAAGGCTTTTAAACTCACTGGAACCGAAGAAGAGTTCGGGGTTGTTAACACAACAATGGGCACAATGAGTGTGGCAAAGGTGAAAGAGGTCGCAAAAGCATATGGCGCATCATTGACTGAGTTTTTGGTTGCAAACCTTGCATATTGCATATGGAAGAAGAATAAAAACCACAAAAAGCCTATAAAGGTTTCAGTTCCAATAGATTTGCGTAATTATTTTGAGACAGAAACGCTAAGAAATTTCTCAGGCTATATAAATATTGAACTCCCTCCAAAGAGCGAAGAATATACGATTGAACAAATTATTGATGTTGTAAAGTATGAACTTAGTAAAATAAACAAAGAGTTTTTGCAAGGTTTTATTAACAGCAACGTCTCTATACAAAAGAACTTTTTTATTAAAATTGTTCCGTTGTTTTTGAAAAATATTTTTATAAAGTTGTTTTTCAAGGCTTGGGGTGAGGCTTATCAAACAATAAACTTTTCGAATATTGGAAAAGTCTCTGTTCCGGAAGAGTTTGAGGGATTAGTTGATAAATATTCTGTTGACCTTGGTAGACCTAAATATAACGCAAAGACCATAGGGCTTATTTCATTTGGGGACAAGATGGTTTTGTCAATATCATCAAAAGTAAAAGAAAATGACCTTGAACAGGCATATTTTTCAATTCTTGCAAAATATGGGATTGATGTTATGATTGAAACAAACAGGAGGGATATTTATGCGTGAACATTTTTGTGAGCATTGTAATGTTTCGGTCTCTGAAGATTTGAGATATTGTCCTCTTTGTGGAAAATTTGTAAGAAATGATGAAAAGGCAAGGGCGACAGAGGGTGCAAATAGTTATCCGATATATGATTTAAGTTATATATATCGAGCAAAATGGCTCAAAATAGTGAAAGCGACACTGTGGTTTATAGCGGGGCTTATAACATTTATAAACTTAGTGTTTAAGCCCAATTTTTTATGGTTTCCATATGTACTTGCTGGAATATTGATGCTTTGGCAAGTTGTTTTCTTGCCATTTAAAGAGGGGGAAAATCACATTAAAAGATTACCAATTTCAGGCATAATTTTGGCTTTATTTCTAATTTTTATAGATTTTTACGACCATTTCCTTGTTGGAACGCCTTTCGGCTGGGCAACAATCTATGCGGGACCTTCGGTGTGTACAGCAATTGTATTATGCTCTCTTATCCTATCTTTATGTAATCAAAATTATCAAGCTCAATTGATAAGAGGAATTGTTTATATGGTAGTAATAAGTGCAGTCTATTTTCTAATTTATTTGTTTGT
>JAZNEY010000092.1:0-11553 GCA_045588795.1 Clostridia bacterium
GAAATCCTTGGTAGATTTTCCGTTGATAATTAAATCTCCGCTGGTGTATTTATCAAGACCACCAACGATATTCAAAAATGTGGTTTTACCGCAACCGCTAGGTCCAAGAATTGAGACAAACTCATTCTTCCTAAACTTTAAGTTTACATCTTTTAGTGCCTCAACCCTTAGGTCTTTTGATTCGTATATCTTAGTTATATTTTTGAGTTCTAACATCCGATTTTCCCCTATTATAGAATATATTATGATTATATCACAACGATTTATCATTGACAATCAGAATTCATTGTTGTTTTAACAAATTTTCATTTTAAATAAAGTTTGACAAAAAATGATTTTCATTTTAAATAAAATGTGTTATACTATCTTGTAGAAATGAGAAAGGAGACCATTATGATAATTGATGAAATTAAAAAGGCTAACATTGATGCCATCAAAAATAAAGACAAAAACGCAAGAAGTATTTACAGTATTATAATGAACAAACACCTACTTGCAAGCGTGGAAGCAAGAACTTCTGGAAATGATTTGACTGATGCAGATATGGTTCGCATCATATCAAAAACTATAAAAGAACTTCAAGAAGAGGAAGAAAACTACAAAAAAGTAAATAACACCGAACAAGCCGGAAATATTGCAGACCAAAGAGCAATACTTGAAAAATATCTTCCACAAATGATGTCAAGAGAAGAAATTGCAACCATTATCAATTCTCTTGAAGATAAGTCTGTTCCAAGTGTTATGAAACACTTCAAAACTAATTACAACGGAAGTTGTGATATGAAAGTTGTTTCAGAAGTTTTAAAATCATTGAACTAATAATCAGTAACAACTAAAATTTTATATTTTAAAATCAAAAAAGAACATTCCCAATGAATGTTCTTTTCCTTTTGTGAAAAAATCAACTTTAATTTTCTATCTCTACAACACATAAGAAATGGTCTGAAGTATCTTTATTTGCAACCACATATTTGTTAATAACTTTAACGGTTCTAGGCAACAAGATATTATCACATTTTTTATTATCAATGGTGGTAATATCATCAAACAAAAACTCATGACTTTCCAGATTGTTAAAAACACATTGCAAGTTTGATTTGCCTAATTTGGCATTGTAATCTCCCAAGGCATAAACATTGTTGTCTTTGACAAACTGTTGAAATTCATTGAAAATTTCTTTAAAATCAACAATATTGTGATCAAACCTGTGAAAAGGCAATAAGCTGGCTGATAACAATTTGAATGGTTTTTCGCAATTTATTGTAACAGCCAAATAACCTTTATCATGTGTTTGATATAATCCCTTTGGCGTTTGCTTGGTTAGATGAGGGTTTTCAAAAAATTGCTTCTTTATAAGAGTTATAGGATATTTTGACAAAACGGCAACACCAAAATTTGCATTTTCAATTAAATGACATGGACTGTTTTCAAAAGTCTCGTAATATTTCAACCCTGTCTTTTCACTTAAATTTTGCATATATTTAAAACTTTCAGTCGTAACTACCTCTTGCAAGGCAACAACATCCAAATTATGCTCTTTAATAGCCTCCGCAATTCTGTTTAAACACTTATCATCTGTGTTTAGTTCTTTCTCTTTGTCAAAAAATTCGCCTTTATAATCATTAGTGTTAATTCCCGCACTAATATTCCATGTCGCTATTTTCTTATAACCCTTCTTTAATATTCATTTTTGTTGTGTAGGCAATTTATGCTTCTTGTTCATTTTTTTGTTCTGGCATTGATACAAGTGCATTTATAACTGATAAAGCAATCATATCCATACCACCTTCATTGGGATGTAATGCTCTTCTGCTTGTAAGAACTGACCTGTACCAAGACTTCTTTAAATTTAAATCTTGTTCAAGATCCACAAGGCTAATTTGATGCTTACTCGCCAAATCCCTAATTTTTTCATTATATTTGTCAACTTTTATAGGGTTATCCGTTGTAAAATCTCTGTCGTGTGGAAGCAATGTAAAACTATAAATTTTTGAATGAGTATATCTATCCTTCATCTTTACTAGCATTCTCTCATAAGATGTTGCAAAAGTATTTAAATCAACTCCGTTTGCATAATCATTAGTACCTAAATATACAAAAATCATATCTGGCTCTTCACCATTGTTTGAATGCAGATTTGTAGATCTTTCTCCACAGCCTTCACTCCCTGGCATTTTTTCATTCTCGCAAACACATGAACCACTCCATGAATTATTTACAAGCAATTTCATTCCAGTCTTTTCTTCTAGCATTCCCCACCATGTGTGCTGTGAATCTCTGACATACCTTGTTCCACTATAAAAAACAGCATTGTTTTGCAGTGTTGCATTAGAATCTCCGTCATTAGAGATTCCACCCCATGTACTTATACTATCTCCAAGAATTGAGAATGTCTTATCTCCCAACATATCTGGCAAATACTTTCGAATTCTTGGATCTGCAAAACTTTTAAACACTTTATTTTTCATGACTGCTCCTTTAATCCACCCTCTTGGCACTTTTACAATCTGCAGATTTTAAATGTGTTTTATTTTTTATTTCCTCGCCTTTTTCATTCATGACAATTAAATATTCTTCGTTTATTTTGTCTTCTTGTGAAGCATTGTTTATTAAATTATCCAACAACTTCATTTTGTATTCATAGTATATATCTTCATAATGTAATGGATGTGGCCCACCAAATCTATGATTAATATTTGCCATTGGTGGCTGTTGGGTTTCCAAAACTTTACAGTTCGGCATAACTTCCAAGAAAATATCCTCAATTTTGTTAATAAAAGGTTCTCTGCTTAAATGAAAATTATTAACAAAAGCAAACTCTTCACCTTTTTCATAATAACTTTTTGCCATGTGTACCTTGTTTAAAATAATGTCTTCCGGTTTAAATTTCTTTAAGATATTTTCACAAAGTTTAGTCAGCAATTCTTTCAACTTTTCATCAGTAAAAGTTTCTACAACATTTACATATGACCTGCTAATATTCACATACTCAGGCTTTGACATTATATTATCAAATGTTGCCCTTGCATCATGAGTGTATATTATTTTTGCCCCTTTCGGCTCATTCAGTTCATATATATCATATCTACAATCAGAAAAGTCAATTATAAGTTTATCTGCTGGATTATTTAAAACTTCCAACAAACCCAATTTGTTAAACTCATAATACATCATTCTGTTCATAAAACTGGTGTTATCGACACTTCTCGCATCTTCAAGCAAAATTGGCAACGGCTCTGCAAACATAGTAAATAACGATTGTTGTAACACATAGCAGTTTACACTATATTTACTTTGATAATTAAAAAGTTCTCTTGTGTAACAAGAGCCTAAAATGTTTATTTTCATACAAAACCCTCCATCTACAATACAATTCTAACATAAATTGACCGTCAGTGCAAATGTTTTTCAATTCTCTTTATGGCGAGTCTGTTCCAAGTGTTATGAAACACTTCAAAACTAATTACAACGGAAGTTGTGATATGAAAGTTGTTTCAGAGGTTCTAAAAAGTTTAAACTAAACTAGATAAAAAAGTAAAGAGTCATACATCTAACCCTATGGGCCAATTTGTATGACTCTTTTGTTTTTATACTTTTGCTTTAACTTTTGTTAAAATCTTAATGCCAAATGGCTCTACGGTAAATGATTTTCCTGAAACTTTCGGTTTTGACAAGAACTCTGTGTGAATTTTCTCGGTTTCTAGTTCATAAGGTTTTCCCCCAAGATTTACAGCAACAATTACACTTTCAGTTTTTGTAAACCTCTTTATGACAAGAACACCATCTTCACACTTTTCAACACTCATCTCCCCACAAATAAGCGGTTTTAGAGACCTTAACACTCCTAAATCTTTATACCAATTTAAAAGTTCTTCATTTTCACTTCCCCAAGGATATGGAGTCCTGCAATTGTTTCCCTTTATGTTTTTGAGACCTATTTCATCACCATAGAAAACTGTTGGCATACCAATAAAAATATATTGCAACAATGATGCAATTTTTGTCAATTCCACATATTTCTCTGGATTATATGACAATATTTCGTTTGCAAGCCTTGATGTGTCGTGTGTGCCAACAATGTTCATTAAGTTGTTTTGTACAAAAAACGGATATCTGTTTTCAACCATCTTGAACACATTTTTGTACCCCTCTGCATTCCCCGTTTTTATATAATCCAATATCGCATTTTTAAGAGGGTAGTTTGTTACACTGTTTAATTGCTCACCCCAAAAATATTTTCTTCTTTTGCCGTAAGCAATTTTTGTTGATGCATCTTCCCAAACTTCTCCGACAATAATTGAATCTTTTCTGCATTCGTATATTTTTTTGCAAATGCTTCCAAGAAGTTCATCACCAAGTTCATCTACAACATCAAGCCTAAAACCACCAAGCCCCATTTTCATATACTCTTCAATTACACCAGTCTTGCCACAAATATATTCTCTGTAATCTGAACTAGACTCATTAATACAAGGCAGGCTTTTTATATCCCACCAACATTCGTAATCGTTTGGAAAATTTCGAAAATTAAACCAATTATAATATTTTGACTCTGTTGACTGATAAGCACCAAGTTCGTTGAATTTTCCATACCTATTGAAATATATACTATCACTTCCAACGTGATTGAACACACCATCTAAAATAACACGCATACCTAATTTTTTTGCTTTGTCTATTAGTTCTTGTAAATCCTCTTTTGAACCAAACATACTATCAATGTTTTTAAAATTTGCTGTGTTATATTTGTGATTGCTTTCAGCCTCAAAAATTGGTGACAGATAAATAATTGAAACATTCAATGACTTTAAATAGTCTAATTTCTCTGTAATACCCTTTAAATTTCCACCAAAGCACTCGTTGTTGATTATCTCATAATCTGTTGTATCAATTAAACCATCTGTCCAATTCTGTTTTAAAATCATTCCATTTCTTGGAATCACTTCACCGGACTTATTAAACCTATCAACAAATATGTGGTAAATAATTCCTCCGAGCGGTTTGAGTTTTGATAAATTGTTTTCATCTGTAACAACCTGAGGGAAACCATTAGTTGATTTGTTCGCTATTTCAAGTTTGTCTGTCTCGCCCTTTCTTTGAATAAGCCAATTTCTGCCACCCTCAATCTCAAAATGATACCAATATAGCCCCTCACTCGGGTATTTGATTGCCACTTCGTATCTTTTGTATCCGCCCGAAAAACCAACAAAATTCATCTCGTGCTTTTCTGCCGAATAAGAGCCATCTAGATTGAAAACGAAAAAAACTTTTGAGGCGCACACATTCTGTGCAACCTCAAAAGCATAAGTGATATAAGACTTTTCATCAACTGTGCCAACAGGCTCTGTATGGGTTGATGTGCTATACCTAAATTCACGCATATTAATTCACCCTTTTAATTTTCCAAACTTTTTCTGCATACTCATTAATTGCTCTGTCGGAAGAGAAATATCCCATACTTGCAATATTGTGAATTGTTTTTGAATACCAGTTTTTCTTGTTTTTGTAAACTTTATCCATTCTTGTATGTGCGTCTAGATAACTATCAAAATCAGCAAGACACATATACACATCTTTGTAACTTGTTTCGCCAAGTAAATATTGTGCTATATCGCCAAAAGACTCTCCATCAAAGCCCTCTTTCAGCATTTCGATAACTCTTTGAATTCTTGGGTCTTTGTTATAGTACTCTTTTGCGTTATATCCTTTGTCCCAAACCTTTTCAACCTCTTCACTTGAAAGGCCAAAAGCAAATGAATTCTTTTCTCCACAACACTCAGCAATTTCAATGTTTGCACCATCTTGGGTGTGTAACATCATTGCACCATTCATAACCGCTTTCATATTGCCTGTTCCACTTGCCTCTCTTCCAGCAAGAGAAATTTGCTCGGTTACATCTGTTGCAGGCATCAACAATTCTGAAACTGAAACACTGTAATTTTCAACAAACACAACCCTTAACTTCTTTGCAATTGCTTTGTTTCTGTCAATATCTTTACCAAGTTTGCAAATAAGCCTTATAATTCTTTTTGCCATATAATAACTTGATGCAGCCTTTCCAGCAAAAATAAATGTTTGCGGTGTTACCTTTGCAGTTGGATTTGCTTTTAACTCACCATATAAGTGTATTATTTTTAACACATTTAAAAGTTGTCTTTTGTACTCGTGAATTCTTTTAACCTGTACATCAAATCTTGTGTTTGGATTGATAATAATTCCTTGTGCTTTTTGTAGGTATTTCGCAAAAGTAGTCTTGTTTTGCGTTTTAATTCTTTCAAACTCAGCAATAACTTCTACGTTATTAGAAAATTCATCTAATGCTTTGATTTTTGAAGCATCTTCATAATATCCCGTTCCAATAAGAGATGTGATTAACTTATCCATTTCTGGATTACTCATAGCAAGCCATCTTCTGTGTGTTACGCCATTCGTAATGTTTAAAAATTTCTCTGGATAAAGAGAAGCATAACTCTTTAATAAATCATCTTTAACCATCTCGCTGTGAACTTTTGAAACACCATTGACATGAGTTGCACAAACTACAACTAAGTTTGTGAAATTTATAACCCCATTTTGTATAACCGCCATATTGAAGATTTTGTCAGCTTCAATTTGTCTGTCTTGACATTGCTTTACGAATCTGCGGTTGATTTCCTTTACTATCATAGCAATTCTAGGAATATATCTTTCAACCAAGTTTAGTTCTTTCTTTTCAAGAGATTCGCTTAAAAGTGTATGATTTGTGTAACCAATCATACGACAAATGATATCCCAAGAATCTTCCCAGCCAAGTCTTTGCTCGTCCATTAGTATTCTCATAAGTTCTGGAACAACCAATGCTGGGTGTGTGTCATTAATATGAATTGACACAAAGTTTGGCAATTCATACAAACTGCGACCTTGTCTCAAATGATTTTTGATAATGTTTTGCACCACCGCAGAAGCAAGAAAATACTCTTGTTTTAACCTTAGAGATTTTCCCTTTTCGTGGCTGTCGGCTGGATATAACACCTTGCTTATAGCCTCAATATCATCTTTGTTTGCCATAGCCTCTGCATATTCACCTTGACTAAATTTCTTGGTGTCATAACTTTCAAGACTCTTTGCAGACCAAAGTTTTAAAACATTTACTTTCTTTCCACCAACGCCACTTACAAGCATATCATACGGATAGGCTTGAACTTCTTGTGCATTGTGATAAATGTAGTCGAAACTTCCATCTACATTCATTGACTCTTCAACATACCCACCAAATCTAACAATACAACTTTCATCACCTCTTGGTTGAAGCCATACATCACCCTTGGTTAGCCATTCATCTGATAGTTCTACTTGTTCACAGTCAACTATTCTTTGCTTAAAAAGACCATAGTCATAGTTAATTGTATGACCATATGCGTTGTAGCCTTCGCTTGTTAGCGAGTCTAAATAACAAGCAGCAAGCCTGCCAAGACCACCGTTGCCAAGATTGGCTTCGGTTTCCTTTGCATAAACATCTTCTATACTTCTGCCCGCTCTTTTCAAAATCTCTGTGAATTCATCTTCAAGACCCAAGTTCCATAAGTGAGTTTTTAAAGACTTTCCAAGCAAAAACTCAATAGAAACATAATGCACAGTCTTAGCATTTCTTGAACTTGCTTTAACATTTGCTGTTTCTCTTATATCATAAAGTTTTTCTGTCGCTATGTCTGCAAGTGCATTAAACATCTGCTCATCTGTTGCGCCTTTAATATCAACATTATATCTGCCAAGCAAAAATTCGTTTAATTCCTTTTCACAAGATTTTTCTAAATTAACTTTACCTCTCATCTACTCCTCCAATCTTATAAAGATTTATATACTTCTAGGTAATTTCTAATTGACTTGTTCCAACTGAAATCTGTTGTCATACACGTTCTGATTTTTTCTTGCCAAGATGCCTTGTTTGTCTTGTAATCGTAAACTGCTCTCTTTATAGCATTTGCTAGGTCATCAACTGCATATCTTGCAAATGTGTAACCATTTCCGCCTCCGAGATTTCCAAAGTCCTTTATACTGTCTTTTAATCCACCCGTCTCTCTTACAATTGGCACCGCACCATATCTTGATGCAATCATTTGAGACAGTCCACAAGGCTCTACCATTGATGGCATAATGAAAATATCTGTCGCACTATATATCTTTTTACCAATCTCAACACTAAATCCAAGACTTACGTGGCATTGTTTTGGGAATTTGTTGTTTAAATAACTAAAATAATTGTGATATTCTTGTTCGCCCTCGCCAACTCCAACAAATTGAACATTTTCTTCAATTATAAATTTTTCCATACAACCCTTTACAAGGTCCATTCCCTTTTGATTTGACATTCTTGTAACAATTGCAACCATTGGCGCATCTGGGTCAATGTTTAAACCAAATTCTCTTTGAAGTGCCTCTTTGTTCTTTTTCCTTATTTCCATTGAATCAACATCAAAGTTGTTATATATAATCTTATCAATCATTGGGTCATAGAATTTATAATCAAGACCGTTTAATATTCCACACAATTTATATGAATTTGCCTTTATGATGTCGTTTAAGCCACAACCACTTGCTGAATGTTTAATTTCTTCTGCATAACTTGGACTAACTGTAATTATTTTGTCTGCAGTTTGAATTCCTGCTTTTAAATAGTTAATATCATTTTGGTGTTCTAAAATAGACCTAAATCTTACATCAATTCCAAGCGTATTTGTTAACTCACTCATACCAAAGCGACCTTGGAATTGTAAGTTGTGCAAACTTAAAACCGTTCTTATTCTGTTATATCTGCCATCGTGGCTAAAATGTGTTTTTAAATATACTGGCACAAGTGCAGTTTGCCAATCGTTTGCGTGAATTATGTCTGGATAGAAATCCATAATGTCAAGTACTTCTAGCACAGCTTTCGAGAAAAATGCAAACCTTTCCTTGTCATCATCATAGCCATATGCCTTATCTCTCTTGAAATATTTTTCATTGTCGATAAAGTAATACTTGATACCATCTTCTTCATATCTAAACACACCACAATATTCATCTCTCCAAGCAAGTTTAATATGCCTGTTTCCAATGTAATAAAATTTGTCTTTATACTCTTGTCTTATGAATGAATAATATGGAAGAACAACTCTTACATCACAGTTTGGGCTTTCTTGTTTAATAAATTTTGGAAGCCCGCAGATAATATCTGCAAGTCCACCTGTGCCACAGAAAGGTTGAGATTCTGATGCAACAAACAGTATTCTTTTGCTGATATCTGCGTAATCCTTTGTTGGCTTGGTTTCAGGCTCTGACTGTACCTCTTCTTTTACAGATGCAACATCTTCCACAATTGTTTCCTTTTCTATAGCAACCTCTTCTTTTTTTGTTTCAACTTTAGGTGCTACATTTGTTTCAATTTTTGTAATAATTGTTGTTTTCAAAGTTGGAGCCACTACCGACTTCGCTTTTTTCGTTTTTTCATTCGTAGTTGATGTTTTGCTAATTACTGTTGTTTCTCTTGTTTCTTCTTTTGTTAAACTCATAATTCACCCTCTTTTACTTTATTTTGTGCTTTTTTTTCATTTTTAAATATATTGTAGTATTTTGTGGTATAGATAATGTTAAAAAATGACTGTCTTTATATTCCTTGTCAAATGATGTTTTCAATTTTGAATTTTTAATTCCACTTCCACCATATTTCAGTTCATCACTTGAAAAGACTTCTTCATATTCACCCTTTTCAAGATAAACCCTGTAATTATCCAGCCTTACCGGCGAGAAGTTGCTAACAACTATAAGTTTGTCTCCCGCCTTGTTTTTCCTCGAGAAAACCACCACATTGTTTGTTTTATCGTTTGGTATTATCCACTCAAACCCGTCCCAACTAAAATCTACTTCGTATAGTTCATTGTTTGTTAAATAACACCAGTTTAAATCTTTTACATACTCTTGAAGTTGTCTATGCTTGTCGTATTTTAAGAGGTCGTATTCAATCGACTTTGTGTTGTCCCACTCATTAAACTGACCAATTTCTGAGCCCATAAAAGTCAATTTCTTACCCGGGTGTGCCATCATATATCCATAAAATGCACGAAGCAAGTTGAATTTTTGCTCATAGTCTCCATTCATTTTGTTTATAAGCGACCTTTTACCATAAACGACTTCATCATGAGAAATTGGCAAAATAAAATTCTCGCTAAAAGCGTAAAACATTGAGAATGTGATTTTATTATGATTGTCTTTTCTGAAAAATGGGTCCATTGAAATATATTCTAGAGTATCATTCATCCAACCAATGTTCCACTTGTAATTAAATCCAAGACCACCAATGTAAGTTGGTTTTGTAACAAGAGGCCAAGCGGTAGATTCTTCTGCTATCATAAGCACATTAGGATATTTATCAAATACTGCATAGTTTAGTTTTTGTAAAAATGCAATCGCCTCTAAGTGCTTATTGTTTCCGTGAGAGTTTGGAAGCCACTCCCCATTCTTCTTGTCATAATCAAGATATAGCATTGAAGCAACAGCATCAACTCTTATTCCGTCAATGTGGTATACATTCAAAAAGAACATAGCACTTGAAATTAAGAAACTTTGAACTTCTGGCTTTCCGTAATTAAATCTTCTTGTTCCCCATGACTTGTGCTCTATCCTGTCCCAAGATTCATATTCATAAACGCAAGTCCCGTCCCACTCAATAAGACCATTTTCATCTTTTGGGAAGTGTGCTGGAACCCAATCTAAAATAACCTTTATATTGTTTTCGTGGCATTTATCTATGAAATACATAAAATCGTGCGGTGTTCCAAATCTGCTTGTTACCGAAAAATATCCTGTTGGCTGATATCCCCAAGACCCATCATAAGGATATTCCGTTATTGGCATCAATTCAATGTGGGTATAACCCATTTCAACAACATAAGGAATTAATTCTTCTGCTAGTTTTCGATATGAGAAATAATTTCCATCTTCATATCTTTTCCAAGAACATAAATTAACCTCATATATATTCATTGGTGCTTCGTAATGATTTTGATTGTTTCTTACCGCAATAAAATCTTCATCATTCCACTTGTATCCAGATAAGTCATACACTTTTGATGCGGTTGAGCCATTGGTTTGACTATGGAACGCGTATGGGTCAGATTTAAATATCGCTTTCCCTTTTGCTCCAACCACATAATACTTATAGTTGTCATATTCCTTGCACCCTGGAATAAACTTTTCCCAAATATCACCGCCATCAATTCTTGCCATCTTACCAGCATTGATATTCCAATCATTAAAATCGCCAACAACACTTATTGATTTTGCCTTTGGGGCGTAAACTCTAAACACGGCACCACTTACACCATTTTCTTCACATAAATGGCAACCAAAAAATTCATAAGAATTGTAATATGTTCCTTGTTGGAACAAGTATAATGCATTATTTTTATCCATTAAAAACTCCGTTTATCATCTATTCCCCCTATTATTTATATAAGTTTACTTAAATAAAAAATAAAAGTCAAATAATTATGGCCATATATCGAATTTTATGACAAAAAGAAAACTACCGATAAAAAT
>JAZNEY010000093.1:0-23479 GCA_045588795.1 Clostridia bacterium
TCCATCAACATCATACTCTAAGTCGTAGTGAACTGATGAATAGAACTTTCCTGTCGCATTGTCTTTGTATGCCTCAGTGAATGATGCTCCGTTGTTTGTTGAGTAACTGTATGAGCCAATCTTGATTGTCTCTGCATCATAGTAAATTCCATCAATGCTTACTGTCTCTTTGTATGCGCTTTCATTTGAATCGAAGTAGGCTAGTTTAGATATGTCTGTGAAGTATGCAACAACTGTTCCAGTGCCTTTGGTCTTTAGTCTGTAAATAACTTCTGAGGTTAAACCATCTGTTGTGTATACAATGTCGTATACATACTCTGTTAGAGTGCCCTCAATGTCGCTGACTGCACTGCCGGCTATCGCTTGCTCCTCTGAACTTAATACAAGTCGCATACTTGTAACTTCACTGTCAAATCTTCCGGTCTCTGCGTTGTAGTCGGTGAATAATCCAGTTGTGCCATCTGCCTTTCTTACTATGTAGTAAACACTTGTTGAAGTGTCCTCGTTTATAACGGTGATTGCCTTTAAGATTTTTACATCATTTAAGTTGTCAAATGCCACGACATTCTTTGTGTACTCTTCGCCACCACTTAGAAGATATTTCGTTTCGAAATATGTTGCGTTTTGTGTAACCTCTTCTTGGGTGATGTATACTCCAAAACTTGTTTTAGTATCAACTTTCTTGAAATAGTAGAATTGATTGTTTGCAATCTCTTCGCCCATCAATTTGTTGAAATAATAAATGTTGTTGTAAACCTCTGTGTGTGCGTTTTCAAGTCCCTCTGCAAGAACTGGGTTCGCTTTTATAAGTTTTGCAATCGCTCGGAGTAGGTCGCCACGAATTATTGATGCGTCAATTAATTCTGCTCTTGTAAACAATGCGTCTAAGTCGCCAAATGTTAGCGTTGAGGCAGGGATATCTGATGTTAATAGTTTTTGGTAGAAGTTTGAGATTTGTCCGAAGTATAATCTGTCCTCGCCAAGTATTGTCTCGCCAAGCACTGTTGTCATATAGTGGTTGGTGCGGGTCTCGTAAATGTCTGTTTCTACTTCAACCCTGTAACTTATTGGCTCAATGTCGTAGTACAAATAAATGTCTCTTGCAACTTCTAGGTAGGTGTCATTAATCTTGTCTGTTTCATCAAATATTAATTTGCCATCTTGGGTTTGATGAGAAATTTCATCAAGTTTGCAATATGTGTAAATAAATGTTGGTTTTCCGTTTATGTCGTATAACACATTGCCACTTCCATCTGTTAGAAGCGAATTTACATATCTGTATGCAACTGGTTTGCCATCTCCGCTGAAGATTATCTCGTAATAGAATTTTGTGTTTAGTGAGGTTGCATATTGGTTTAATAATGCAATCATATTTGAACCGCCGATTGTTGTCTCGGTTAGGTTTTGCTCAACAGTTGTGCGGTATGCGTATATTCCGCTTGCTGGTGCGGTGTATGGCTTGTAGTCATCTTCATCAACTCTTTCAAGTCTTGTTCCATCTTGAAGTGATAAGCCATCTTGCACTCTTGTTACAACTTCTGGTGTTCCAGAAACTGTGTAATTGAACATCTTATATAATGTGATATGCTCGCTTGTTCCCATAAATGTGAACTTCACTGAAACCGCTGAACTTGTTAGGTCGCTTATGTATGCGTTTGCAACTATGCTTGTTGAGGAATCGGTCTTGTTTGCTGTGAACTTGGTGTTGTCAATTATGGTTTCGCTTCCGCTTTCATCTTTAATGTCAATTATCTCTTCATCTTCAACAAGTCTGTCGGTGATTTGGTCGCCATTTGAGTTATATACCTTTACTGGTTGAAGTTCGCTTGTCTCGGCTTGTATCTTATAGAAAATGTATTTGCCATCTATTCTGTTTTCAATCGCAAGCGTTGTCTCTGGGTTTTCATTGTCGCCATTATTCAATATATATATCGTTGACTCTGGGTCGGTTCCTGTGTATGCAAAAATTCCTCCAGATGTCGTGAATATGTTGATTTTTGTCTCGGTGCTGTATTCATCAAATACAAGTCTTGAGTTCGATACTGTTACATTCTCGCCAGAAATCTTTGGTGTGTAGTTTACATCAGTTGTCGCAATATATATTGTGGTTGAGTTTGAGTATAGTCTTGGTAAATTTAAGAATGTTCCATCACCTAAATATCTGTTGTTTGATGTGCTGTATTCGTATACTATCTCGTTTGTTATTGAGGTGATTGCTCCGGTGTCAGCGTCTACTGTTAGGTCTGCAAATATAATTCTGTCAACTGGGGTCTTTGTCTCTCCCGGCTCAAGGGCTGATACCTTTACGGTGTATCTTTCAAACTCCGCACTCATTGTTCCATACATTACACTTCCCGCAATAGAAGTTAGTATGGTTGAACTCTTCATTGGGCGTTTTGCTAAATACTTTCCAAGTGTGATTGAATCGCCATTTGATACCGTTTCGGTTGTCTCTTCGAATAGGTAGCAAGTCGTTTGAGTTGCTCCGCTTTCGTATGTGTCTACCTTGTGCGATACTATAAATCTGCTTCCTGCAAACTCAATTATTCCGGTTGGTAGTCCGCTTGTCGAAACGGTAATTTCGGCTTCGTTTAGTGTGTATGCTCCGTTTTCATAGCATATCAAACCGGCTTTTGCGTTGTAGTAATATGTTTGAGTCTTTACAATTGAGCCTGATGGGGTGGCTTTGTCTATTACGCCACTTGTTGACCACATTGCAAGTTTTCCATCAAGCACTGTGCCTGTGTAAGGTTTTGTTCCAAAGCCTGTTGCCATTAACTCAATTTCATCTGTGAAGATAAGTCCGCCAAGTGTTGGGTTTCCAGCAAGTTTTTTGTAATAAGCTAGGGTTGTGCTGTCGGTGTATTTTACAAAGCCACTTGTTTGTGTTACATCAATTGTGTTTGAAACAAGTTTTCCAAGGCAATAGTAGAAGTTTACATTTGTTGTTGCAACCTCGCTTATTTGCACTTTGGTTGTAACTTTTGCATATAGGTAATTGTTTGTGCCACTATTGTGTGCATAATAGGTCGTGTATTTTGATGCAAGGCTTGTGCCGAGTGTTGTTAGGTCGCCTGATGGTAGGCTGTTTACTACTACATTTCTTGTTGCGTCTCCGCCAACCTCGTAGAAATATGTCTTGCCATCTGAGGTGTTTACTACATCAATGTTTTGTCCGGTAACTATTGTCGCATTTGCGTAATAATAAGCACCGTTTGATGAATAGATACCACCATTTGGAATTCCATTCTCATCTGTTTTTGTGAAGTAGTTGCTTGAGTAAACATATGTTGTTACTGCGTTTAAGTCAAGTGTGTAAACCTTTCCGTTAAGTTTTACATTTCCGTTCTCAAAGCCAGATTCGTTTTGGTCAAGGTCTCTTCCGCTTGATACAACTCTTTCATAAATAACTTTACCATATATGTCGTACTTGTAGTCCAAAATTCCTGATGCGTTATATTGGTAAATCATATAACCGTTTTCGACTCTCTTCACAATAACAGAACTTCCATCTGCGTTTGTGTATCTTTCAAATACATAATAGTTTATATATTCGCTTGATGATGAGAGTTCAATTAAGTCGGTTATGTCTCTGTAAACTGCGTATTGTTTTGAACTGCCCTCGCTGTCAACAAGTACTTGATATTGTTGGTTTAAAAATACCGAGGTGAAGTTTCCAGTTGTTGTTCTTATGATAAAGTCGTTTCTTACTGGGTTGTAATAATATGAGTTTTGGTTTGTTACATAATCACTTGAACCAGTTTGCAAACTTGTTAGTGGGTTTCCGTTTTCATCTTTGTATGAATCAAAGATTTGGTTTTCTGAGCCCTCAATTCCGCTGTTGTCGGTTATTGTAAGCGATTTGTAAATTCTTAGGTCATTGCCAATTGTTGCAAATGATGCCTTTTTGCCCACGCAAGCAAGAGCCCTTGAATTTGATACTAGCATTACAAAGTCGCCTTTGTTGTTTTCGTATGCCTTTTCATATGTCGCTGTGATTTGACTTGCACAGGCTACGGTGTAGGCTGTGTTCCCGTTTAGGCTGAATGAACTTCCGCTTGTGTTTAGTGTGCTTAGGGTTTCTTCAATGTCTGGGGTTAGAAGAAGTACACTTGAAATTGTTTGGGTTTCCTCTGTTTTGATGCTCTTTGTTCCGGCTAATACCGTGTATGTTGTTCCACCGCTTGTAAATCTGTAATAATATCTGTGGTAGATTGATGAGGCATCAAGTAGGGTCTCGATTGAGCCATATTTATAACTGCCACCTGCTTGTTTTGTAAGGTGTGATTCATTTATATATACAACACTGCCGGTCTTGTTTGCGGTAAGTCCTGCTGTTGTCGCTGAGACTTTGAATGCCTCTGCATTTGCCTCGTTTGCAAATGATATGTATGTCTGTCTTACTGGTGTTACAGTTACGCTTTCTGCGGTGCCTGTTATCTTGTCCATTATTGTTCCGGCGTATGTTGCACTGTCTGTTGCGTTTATTTCAAGTCCTCTGTCGCCATTTCCAAGCCCGCTTATGATTGACTCGCTGTATTGTAAGTAATATGAATATGTGTTCGTTGTTTCACTGTATGTCGCTGTTAGTTTGTATGTTCTTCCCGTGATTGGGTCGAAGTATGCAAAGAAGATGTCGGCAACACTCTCTGTTTGAATGTTGTAGCCCGTTAGCAGGCTGTCCTCTTCAAGTAATGTGCTTAGTAATACATTTGTTGTTACATATCCATCTTCATCTGGGGAAGAGGTGATACTCTTGATTAAGTCATATTTTATCTTGAAGTCGGCATCTTGTATGCTTACATATGTGCCATCTTGTTTTTGTACGATTAAGTTCACTTGCAGGTTACTGCTTTCTGGGTCGGTCGTTCCAATAATCGATACATTCGTTCGGTCCTTGAACTTGATTAGGTCGTCAGAGGTCTCATTTGATACTGCAATTCCATCTTGGTCTCCGGCGTATGGTAGGGAGGTGTAGTTGGTGCTTGCAAGAAAGTACTCTCTGCCCCTTAGGTCGTTTGCTGTGTCAAGGATAAACTCGTTAAGTTTTAGTCCGGTGATTTTGAATTCGCCCTTGTTGTCTGTTTGGACTTGGGTTGTTTGGCTGATTCCACCTGTGTACATATCTCGTACCTTTGATGTCCAAGCGCCATTTGAATATGTCCTGTCATATATCGTGAGGTATAAGCCCTCTAATTTTGCAAGGTTGTTTTCTGCATCATATGCTGTTCCGCTGATTGTAAAGTTTGTTACCTTTGCGTAATTCGCTTTGAATATGTTTCCGTGATTCTCTTTGACGGAAATTGCGGTTAGCGTTGATGATTTCTCACTGTCTGTGTTCTTGATTGTCTCAAAATATAGGTTTTGGTTTTGTGCATCAACTCCAACAGTTGAATATGCTGAGCCAATTCCAATTTCGTGCGTTACTCCAACATATTTTCCGCCAACATATAGCCTGTTTTTGTAGTCGCTGTCCTCGAAGTTGTTCGAGCCAACTCCATAGGTCTTTGATGGGTCGGTTTCATATTTGCTGTGTTGTTGAACTACCGTTGCACCCTTGTGTGCATCACTTTTTAGGTTGTTCGTGCCATCTGGTGATTGGGCACTTAATACCTTTGTGCTGTTCTTGATTGTGTCTTTCAATATCTGTAATTCACTTGTTGTAAGGGTCGCTCCGGTGTATGGCTTGCCATCTTCACCAAGTATTACATTTGAATTGATTTCACTTCTGTAACTGTTTACTGTCCAACTTTGCAGTGCGTAATCTCCACTGTTTACTGTGTTTTGTCCATTTCCCTTTGGTAGCGTGCCCGGATATGTTCGGTTTACATTTACTTGCTTTCCGTATGGGAAGTAGCCATATAGTCCAGTCGTGTAATAAGTCTGATTCTCGCTGCTGAATGTTGTCTCTTTATTGTAGAAATAATATTTACTTTCATCATATGTTAGTTCGGCAAAACCAACTTCGGTTGAGTTCGCACTCTCTGCAAGGAAAGTAAGTTTTGATGCTCCGTATATTAAGGTTTGCGATAGGGTACTGTTTCCATATACCACTGAACCGGTTTGTACAAGTTTCTTAACCTTTAATGTTCTTGTCTCCGTTCCGTTGTCAAGTCTTGGGTTGAATACTACTCTGTACTTGATGGTGTTGTAAAAGGAACTGTCCTCAGTCGCGTAATAATATCCGTTGACCTCATTCCATAACGCCTCAACCCCCGTCTTTGCGTCCGCTACCGCCAGTTTGAATTGCACCTTTATGTAATCTTTTCCGGCTGGGGTGGTTGTGCCCGTCTTTTCATCATATAGGAAAAAGTCGTAGTCGGTGTCTAGGTCATAGTATTTATTCAAAAGAGCGTCTGATTCTCTGCCATCATTCGACAAAATTAAGTCGCCTGTGTAACTTAAACCAAACCTGCCCATAATATCTTCGCTTGCTACGATATTATAGTTCAAGCCTGTGTATGCTTTCATATCATCTTTCAAGTTGCTGTTCGGTATGAAGTATACACTTGTCCCATCTACTACAATTTGGTAACTTGTCCAACTGTAATCGGTTACACTTGCTCCATCAATTTGGTCGAGTGCGTGCGCATATGGCGTGTCGGCAAATGTTATGCTTCCAGTCTCTTCTGTTGTTACCGGTACCTTTATCAATTGCCCGCTTTCATCTTCTTTCATTTGGTACTCGTACTCGTTTAATGATGGGGCTACCGCTTGCAACATTAGTCTGCCATACGCATCATACATTCCGGTCGCTCCGCCCACATTTAGTAGGTCCTTTATGTCATCTTTTGAGCAACCTGCAAGACCACTTGCACAAATTGAAAGAACTACTATCATTGATAGTGCCCTTGTTACCTTTTGCACAAATCCTTGCACTCTTTTGCCTTTTGTTTCAACTGATTTCTTCTGGCCTTTTGATTGAAACATTCTTTTGAATAAATTCATAACTTACTCCTTAGTCTTTTTCCGTTTTTTGAATTTTTGTATTTTTTTGAAAATGCTCGAATTTTGTTGGATTTTTCAAGCGTTTTCGCTAGCCAATTCACTAAAAATCAATGGCATTTTATTTTGATTTTTTTGCGTTTGGTTATGATTTTATACCAATTGTTGTTGGTTTATAATGGCTTTGTCGTTTCCGCTTTATAGCCACAATATCCCCAAAATTAGTATATATTTATATTATATATATATCTTGAAATAAAGCAAACGATTTTGTCGTTTTTTGAAAAATTCTTGGGGTTAAAAATTGAAAATTTTTAAAAGTTTTCTATCTGCCTTGAGCAAAAGAAGAGTGAAAAGTGAAAAGTGAAGAGTGAAAAGTTAAGGATTGAATAGAAGTGGAGAAAAAGGTAGAAAAATGGTGGGAAAGTGGTAGGAAAAGGTAGAAAAATGGTGGGAAAGTGGTAGGAAAATGGTGGGAAAAAGGAGAAAAGTGGTGGAAGAGTGTAGAAAAGAGAAGAGTGAAAAGTGAAGAGTGAAAAGTGAAAAGTTGCGGATTGAATAGATGGAGAAAAAGCGAAGAGTGAAAAGTGAAAAGTGAAAAGTGAAGAGGGAAAAGGGACAGGAATGGTACCAAAATTGGGAAAAGAGCCGTACTTAATTGGGCTCTTTTTTGCTTGTATAATCATAACTGCCACTGAAATAAAAAAACAATAACAACAAAAAAGAGTGAAAAGTGAAGAGTGAAAAGTGAAAAGTTGCGGATTGAATAGATGGAGAAAAAACGAAGAGCGAAGAGTGAAAAGTGAAAAAGTAAAACCAAGAGTTGAGGGGTGAAGCAATGAGTAGCGAGAAGAAAAATAGATGCCAAAATGGCCATTTTAAAACTTCAAAAAAAATTTTTCAATTTGTCGTTTTTCCTTGAATTATAAAGGCTTTGAGCCTTGTAAAATTTATGCCTTTTTGACAATGTGATGACACAAAAAGTGTGTCTCAAAAATTTCTCGTGTTATCCTTTGAATGCAAAAGTTCCAAAAGAAGTCGACATCTTTTCGCTTTTATATTTTATTTTAGGAGTGCTGTTTATGAAAAATTTAAATGCTGTCAATTTTTTAAATGATGATTTGAATTTTGACTACAACAATATTTGTTATGATAACATAACAAAAGAGTGCGAAAATACTAGAGTCAGTCAAAATATTAAAGTCGTTAGTGAAGAAATTGAGTTCAAAAAACTAAAGATGAATAAAAACATTTCTACTAGCCCTCGTAAGATGGCTCGTGGTGTGATGAAGTCTAGTTCTGCCTCGCGTGCAGGTGAAAATTTTCGACAAAAAAATAAAAAGTCCGACAATTTTAATTGCAGTAATGTGCTAAATGATGATATCATTGTCAAAAATAAAAAAGGGGCTTTCAAAACACAAATTGTGAGTGAAAATTTAACTGAAAATTTAATAGATGTTTCTGGCTTCTCTGAGGTCTCCTCGCCTGTTTTGGATATGGATAATCTCATTCAAAAGGAGTGGGAAAAAATTGGAAATTGCAGTGGAGAGTTGCCTGCAAGTCCTAATGGCTCTGAGAAAAGCGTAGGGAAATTGGCGGAAACCGTAGAAAAAGCGGAGAAAAATGTAGATATTGCTACTAAAACCGTAGAAAAAGGGGAGAAAAATGTAGATACCACTACTAAAACCGTAGAAAAAGCGGGGGAAAACCCGTGTGAATTGCTTTCTAAAATTCAGCCTCGTGTGGCTCTCTCTGGTGAAAATTTGAATTGTGCAGACAAGGTTTTTTCGCGGGCTCAGACAGAATGTGAAAATTTGGAGGCGGGGGAAAAGGGCACTACTCTTGAAGAAAGTGAAGAATGTGATGAAAATGAAGAATTTGAGGGCTTGGCGGAGTGCTCTCTTGCCCAATGCGGTGCCTGTGAGGCGGTAGAGCCTAACGCTTGCAAGCAAGAAAGGAAAAATCAACCCAAAAAATTTGATGGAATTGGTATTGTTCGGGTGCTCGAGGGTCGTGGAAGTGCCTCCTCCTTTGGCTTTGATGAAATTATCTTGAATGATGTAGATGAGAGCGAGCCTCCTCTTCCTGAGGTTAAAAATTTTAAGTGCGACCTTTGTAATATGACCCTCTCGAAAGAAGATGTCGGCAGTTGGAATATTTCTGGTTGGGTTAAGTTTTTTCTAAAATCTGTAAAGTCTGTCGGCTATTCGCTTGACTACTATGACCGCCTTTTTGATAAGCATGTGAAATCAAGTTTCTATTCAAGCCATATCGAAAAGTTCGGCTCGGTCGAAAATTTCTTGGTTACTATGGCTGAAATTATTGAACGCAAAAATGTGATGAAAAATTTAAAGGCTTTCGTGAAAAGAATGTACAGGGAACTATCTGACCTTGAAATTATGATTGTCGATAGATTTGTTTTTAATGCCGACAATATTGATGAAATTCTCAAAAAAGTTAGTTATCGTACAATGTACAGAAAAGCAGAGAAAATTATACCTAAACTTTCGGCGTTCTTGCTCGCTCGTGGGTTTACGCCAGAGTGGTGCAGAAATACCTTTGGAAAGATTATGTAAAAGTTGAGTTCTCTTTTGCAATTAGTCAAATTATGAAAAAATAAAAGTTCTGTTTTTATTAGACGGGTTTTGCCTATTCGTTTTTAGCAAATGTCTTTAAACAGAACTTTATTTATGCGAAATTTTTGTAAAAAACCGAAAAAATTATGGGTTTTATTAGAAAACCTTATTTTTAATTTCAATGCCTTGTGTTTATCTTCTTGCCTTGCCTTTTGGCTTTCGTTCGTGGTTTATTGCTCTCTAATAGGTAATGGCTGTTTATTGGGGTGGTGAGTTCAAAACTGTCCGCAAATTCAAAATAATCATCACTTGAAACTACGCCCGGTCGATATGCGTCTCGGTCTCGGTTTGCTGAAATCTTTTTCGATAATTTGTTTTTGTTCGTAAGTTTTTGAATCATTTTTGATAGGCTCCAATGCTTTTTGTTTGAGAGTGTGTTGTATTCTCCGGACTCTTCTTCGCTCATTAGGCTTTTGAGGCTTGCAAATAATGGACTATTAGACCTTGCGTTTGCTGTCTCACTTTTTGCGTTTTCTATGCTCGTTGTTTTGGCGTTTTGACTGTTTGATAAAATTCCTTGCCCGGCTTGCTCTTTTATGTGAAACCTTTGTGGGCTCGCGGTTTTTGTTATTGAATAATAACTATTGTTTGCAAGGTTTCCATTTTCTATTGCTTGCCCCGAGTCAAGTTCATCTGAAACTTCAAGTGAGATGTTTGGCTTTACAAACTGCGAAAGGCTGTCAATGTTGTTTGATTTGAATCGGTATTGCTTTTGGTTTCCGCTTATGACTTTTGGGGAGATTTTTTCATCAAATTTGAAGTTGCTTTGCGGAATAATGCTGGTTTCTTCATCTTCTTCAATGTCTGCAAATTGATGTCTTGGCTTTTTGATGATGGCAACAAAAATTAAGATGACTGGCAGGGTGAATACTATGCAAACTATCCACAATAGTTTGTTGTTTGAAAAGTCAGCGTTTGCTGAAACACTTTCGGTTGAGTTTGCTTCAGTGTTTATGCTGGTGCCGGCTAAAGCGTCTTGAACTCCATCGGTCTCGCTTGCTGGCTTGTCGCTTTCAAGCACTAGGTCGGTGAGGGGCTTATCTAGAACACATCTCTCTGCGTAAATGTAGCCGGTGTAGGTGGTGGTTGGGCCTTTGCTGTACTCAACAAAATACCACTCATTGGTTGTTCCATCACTTGGTATGTCGCCATAGGTTTTGGCAATTAAAAGTATTCCGCTCGTGCCCTTTTCTATTAATACAGTTTTGTTGTTTTCGCTGATTTCTGGGGTCTCCCTAAGGTATGTTCCGTAGTCATCTGACAGTGAAATCTTTATTCCGCTTTGCGAGGTTTCTATGTCTGACATAGTACCAGAAAAGGCTGATTTGTCCGCATATCCCTCGTAGGTGTTATATCTGACATAGTACCCAGAGTTTCCGCTTTCGAGCGTAACTTCCTTTATGACTTTCACAAAATATGACCTTGGGAGCATAAAGAAAATGTTTTTTGCAGAGGTGTCAGTGTCGTTGGTCGATTTAAAAAGAGGAGTCTCGGTTGTAATTCGCTGGTATTTTTTGATTGTTGATGTGCTATCGCTTTCGGCAAATACAAGATTGGTGTTTGTCTTGCTGTCTAGGTCGGTAAAAGCCAAGAAATCAATATTTGGAATGTTTATGTCAAAATAATCATCTCCTTTCGCTTGAAAAAGCTCGGGCTCGGTAGGCGTAATGCTTTGGGGATTCGTGCTGGTCAAGTTTTTATGCCAATTTGATGGGCTCTCGGTGAAAATTTTTCGAAGCAGGGTGCTAGTTTCAATAAGTAGCAGGCTTAAAACAACGCCGGCGAGAGTGATTATTACAATTTTTGCTAATTTTTGCATAAAAAATACCTCTTTTAAAATGTTTTGTATTACACGCATTTGAAATTAATTATATACAAATTGTTGCCAAAACTTGAAAGGCTATTCGAGGCGTTTTTGGCGGAATTGCTCGAAAATTTCAAGAGTGTTCGCTATGCAAAAATGTACAAATATATACAAAAACATACGAAAAGATACAGAAATATATAAAAACATACGAAACAATACGAAAAGATACAAAAGGATACCGAAATATACAGAAATATACAAAAAAATACGGAAATATACGAAAGCATACAGAAACATACGGAAAGATACGGAAAGATACGGAAAGATACAAAAATATACAAAATAATACAGAAATATATATCAAAAAATTAAAAAATCAAATTTAAAGGAGAACTTTATTATGGGTCTAATGGAAGAAAAAGAAGCATTAAAAAACAATATTGTTGCAACAAGGATAATTGAATGGGAGCTTGAAAGGCGAAAAAATTATAAAATCTATTCATATAACACAGGGAAAAAGGTGCATAAAAAGCAAATTGAATTTCACAAAAGCAAAAAAAGAAACAGGTGGGTCTTTGGCGGAAATCGCTCGGGAAAAACTGAGTGCGGGGCGGTTGAAAGCGTTTGGCTTGCAAGAGGTATTCACCCTTACCGGGAAAACAAAAAAGATGTCGAGGGCTGGGTGGTGTCGCTTTCATCTAGAGTGCAAAAAGATGTCGCACAAAAGAAAATTTTGTCGTATATTGACCCTCTGTGGATTGAAAAAATTATTATGCAGTCGGGAAGCGTTCTTGACCCGGAAAATGGTATCATTGAAAGAATTATTTTGAAAAATGTGAATGGCGGAAAGGGTGTTATTGCTTTCAAATCGTGCGAAGAGGGCAGAGAGAAGTTTCAAGGGGCTAGCCTTGATTTTGTCTGGTTTGATGAAGAGCCTCCAAAAGATGTCTATGATGAGTGTGTTATGCGTGTCTTTGATAAAAGTGGGGATATTTTTGGAACTATGACTCCGCTTAAGGGCTTGACCTTTGTCTATGATGTGATTTATTTGAATAAAAATCAAGATGATGAAGTCTTTTATCTTTTTATGAACTGGGAGGATAACCCCTATCTATCTAAAAGCGAGATAAAAAGGCTTGAAAAGACTATGGGCGAAGATGAACTTGAGTCAAGAAAGTATGGCAGGTTTATTGATAAGTCAAATTCTCTTGTCTACCCTGAGTTTGATGAGAAAATTAATGTTATTGAGCCTTTTGATGTCCCTGATTTTTGGCAAGATACAATAAGTATTGACCCGGGACTTAAAAATCCGCTGTCTGCACATTGGTATGCGGTCGACCCCTATACGAATAATGTTTTTGTTGTCGCTGAACACTATATGGCTGAGCAAACTGTTGATTTTCATTCGGCAAAAATCAAAGAAATTTGTGAAAAACTCAACTGGAAGCAAAATACTTTTGGTGGGTATGATGCTTTGATTGATAGTGCGTCTATGCAGTCTACATTGAATAGTCCAAAGTCGGTCGCAAGACTCTTCAATGAAAGAGGCATCTATGTTAATCCGAATGTCAACAAAGACTTGTTCAGTGGACTAAGTGCGGTTAAAAGGCTTTTAAAAGACGCTGGCGGTGAGCCTCATTTGTTTATTTTCAAGTCGTGCGTGAATTTAATTCGTGAAATTAAAAGTTACAGGTGGGGTGATGGGGATAAGCCGGTAAAGGTTGATGACCACGCACTTGATGAACTTAGGTATTATTGTAATCGAAAAACTTCTGTCCAGAAGCTAGAGGAAGAAAAAACCGAAATTCAAAAAGACAAAGAAAGGTTGTATAAAAAAATAAAGGCGGACAGAGGCTACTAATTTTGTTGCTCGATAAAATGTTTTTGTTGTGAGGTGAATTTATGGCGGTTAAAAAAATGTGTGAGGGAAGTAGTGGTGGCGAACTTGTCGGCGTGTTTATGTTCTTCAATTATTTTGACATTGTTCAAACTTCGCTTAGTGTGAAAAAAGATAGGTGTGAGGTCTATGAGGCATTAATCGAATTTGCAAAAAGCGGGAAAGTGCCTGTATTTTCAAAGGAAAAGACAAAAAAGGTGTTTGATATTATTTTGCCACTAATTAAAACGCAGAGGCGAAAAGATTTGAAAAAATTAAAGGAGGGGAAAACTATTGCAAAAACTGAGTCTAAAAAATCTGTTCGTGCTGGTCGCAAAAGCGGTAATGGTAGTGCTGAAAACCCTCCTCAAAATTTTAAAAGGGTGGTAGACGTGCGGGCAGACTTGAATAAAATTAATAATGGTGTAACTATTTGCGGGGTGGACTATGAAAGCGAGGGGGAAAGTTGCTGTTTGGATAGAATGGCGAGCAAGGGCGGTGGTGAGTTGTCTATTGCTTGCGAGGTAGGCTTTGAAAGCGAGGTAAAGAGTTGTTCTTTAGAAGATAATAGAAGAGAGGGCGGTGGTGAGTTGACTGTTGCTACTAGTGGAAACTGTGAGGCGGTAATTGAAATGGTCAATGGTTTTGAGTTTTTAGAAAACAACCAAGAACGAGTAGTTAATAATAAAAAGAACAATTCAAAAGAAAGAGAAAGAAAAAAGAAAGAGAAAGAAAAGTTTGAAAGTGAACGCGAGCTAGTGTCTAAAAGAAAAGGTAAGTATAGCGCTGGCTTGCTTTCGAAGAAAAGTGAAAACTTGAAAAAAATTATTGATGAAGATGAAGTAAGCACTAAAGACGGTGGCGACTTAGTTTGTCCGACAATTGAAGAATTGCAAAGTTTTATTGATGAGAAAAAACTTGAAGTTGTTGCAGGGGTTTTCTATCACTTCTATAATGGAAAGAACTGGAAGATTAATGGAAAGGCTTTTGATTGGCGGGAGAAACTTTTGGAATGGGAGTGCAGAAAGGCTGGAAGAGCAAGTGAAAATAATTTGCGTTTTTTGCCGAACGCTAAAACTTCAATTGGCGAAAGTGTGAGGGTCAGTTCGACTGGGCGAATTAAACTTATGAACGAAAGAGATTTCATTCCGCCCGAAATTGACAACTCTGATTTAGATGAATTTATCGGTGAAATATAACCTCTAAAACAAAATTGATTTTTGTTGTATTTTTTCCTATTTTGAAGAAAGTGAAAAATGAGAGTGTGAAAATTGGGTTGAAAATTGGCTCAAATTGACAAAATGGGTGCTTGGTGGTTAATTTACTGGCTGGCAAAATGCATTTCTCCAAGGGGCAAGTTGTTTATAATAAATGTCATATTATTTATTATATTTAGAGCCGAAACTTGATTGATTTTTGTTTGCATATTGTTATTAAATAATAACAAAAGCAGAAAGATTTTGAAATTGATTTTCATTTTCTTTCTGCTTTTTATATGCTATTTATTCGGCTATTATTGTTTGCTTTTTTAGCGGTTTAGTCATCTTCTGATGCGACCGATTCTTTTGTTTCTTGTTTCTTTCTGTGTATCTTACCGTATTCTCGCATATCAAGTATTTGTGCTCTTCCTGATGCCATTGACCTTCGAACACTGATTTCTTTTATCGCTTTTCCGTACGCATTCTTTATTGCTTTTTCTGTGTCTCTTGGAGCGTCTGCGTTCCAAGTGTAGCCAACTTGAATTAATGAGTCTGGGTAAATAATTCGTGCAAGGTTATCAACATCTCTTATGTATCTTTCCTTTGTTTTGTACCAGTCTCCAACATTTGAAAGAAGAATTATGTCGTATTGTCTTTCAATTCCGCTTGCAGTTGAAAGTGCTGTATTATAAAAATTGACCGTTCGGTTTTTTAGCACTCCCCTTAATGTTTTAAATAGTTTTGAGTCAACAAGATATTCTGGCGTGCATTGTCTGAAATCATCTGTTCTAAACATATTTAACTTGTTTGGTGAAGATATTATTTTGTCCCACAACTCTTTTTCAGATTCTTCAAGGTGCTCTCTTACAAAATTTTTGTAAAGGCTTTCATCAAGAAATAATTTTTGACCCGGGTGGTAGGTTAGAAAGGCTCTTGCGTATGCTTGGTTTAAGTGTAATATCGCTTGCTTTTTCAATTCGAAAAATGAGTCTGTGTATGGGTTGATGTCAAATACATCAACTCTTGTTGCTCCAAGCGACATAAGTGTAAGTGCTTGGTCAAGAGAACTTCCGACCGTTAAGCAATATTTTCCTTGCGGTCTTAATTCTTTTAAAAATGACAGGTTTTCATTTGAATGAGGATATAACTGCATAGAGGCTAAGCCCTCGCTAGTCTTTATGCAAGGTCCTGTGTATGGTTTCCCTTTGCTTAAGTCAAGCGTTAAAATGGCTTCTGCATACTTGACTTTTTGCTCTGGCGTGAACATTTTTTTGAATGTTGGTTTTAATATTGTTTGTGTTGTCATAATAAATCCCCCGATTTGTGTTGCAAATATATTATCACATTTTGTGTGAAAAGTCAATAGTGGTTTTAAACTTTTATCTGTGCTTTAAAAAATTTTTTGGTCAAAAATGACACAAATTTTATGCTTTTTGAAAAAGTGCTGTTATAGTGAATAGCGTAAGAGGCATTTCGTGGTTGAAAGCAAGATTGAAACTTCTAAAATTTAGAAGCCCGCAATTGAGTTTTTCACCGCAAGTGCCAAACAAAAAAATTGAAGGAGAATTTATATTTATGAAAATTTCCAAAGAGATTTACGAAACGGTTAAAAAGGTCGCACTCGGCTACACGGAGTATGAAATTCGTGAATATTATTTGCCGGCTGGGCAGGCGGAAGTCTTGGGAGGAAAGGTTGAGGCTCTGCCGGGAGGCGCGGAAGAAAAGGTTGAAAAAGGAAAGCGTGCAAAATTGAAGAAAGATGCCTTTATTGAAAAGACCTATGTGGTTGAAAGTCTTGATGGGCTTTCGCTTGAGAGTGGCGCGGGTGAAATGCTTGTCTGCGTTAAGCGTGAGGTTGTGGCAAAAGTGCACGGGCCTGATGTGCAAGCCATAAAAATGCTTGTTGACATTGAAAAGGATATGGCAAAAAAGGAAAGTTTTGACGGGTTTGCTGATGACCTTTTAATTCTCACAAAAAAGCAACTCGTTGAACTTCGTGAGGAACTACTTAAAAGAGATTTGAGTAAACTTTTGTAAAAAATGGTTTATCTAGCCATTTTGGTGGGCTTTTAAATGCCTTTTAAAAATCAATAAAAAATTTAGTTAATGGAGGGTTTTAGTTTTGGTAAAAAATGCTAAAATGACAGAAGAGGAAATTGTGGCTTGGGTTCTAGGAGATTTTGAAAACAGGAGGCAGGCGAGGCTCCCGTTTGAACAGTCGTGGCTTTTAAATATGAATTTCTTGGTTGGCAACCAGTATTCCTACATCAACCCAAGGGGTGAGGTTGAAACTATGCAAAAGGCTTATGCGTGGGAGTCGAGGGAGGTTTTTAACCATATTGCTCCAATCATTGAGTCGAGGCTTGCAAAACTTGGAAGAGTTAGGCCATCACTTGGTGTTCGCCCATCATCAAGCTCGACTGCTGACCTTGAAAAAGCGAAGATGTCAAAAACAATTTTAGATGGTTTGTCGGCGGGGCTGAACTTATCTAAAATCATTGGAGATGCAACCGTTTGGAGTGAGGTCTGTGGTACGGTTTTTTATAAAGCGGTTTGGGATAACTCTAAAAATAAGTTGGCTGATTTTGTAAAAAATGCGAAAAATGTGGAAAATAATGAAAAAACAGAGCCTCTTTCAAGTGGTGCAATTGAAGATGTTGAAGCGGATATTGAAAGTACATCAAAAATTGACATAGATAATTTTAGTGATGGTGATGTTCAAATTTCAATCTGTTCGCCTTTTGAAATTTATCCAGAGGGAAGTGCAGAAGCTGAGATTGATGAACTTGCCTCTGTTATTCACGCAAGGGTTGTGGACTCAAGTGAAATTGAAGAGGTCTATGGTGTAAAAGTCTTTGGCGAGACAATGAACACTTTGGTATTTGACATTGAAAAGTCGGATTTCTCGCTTGTGTCTGGGGCATCATCTGCCAAAAAGATGATAGGGGGCAAAAAAGATAATCAAGTCCTTTTGATTGAAAGATGGGAAAAGCCATCAAACGCCTCTAGAAACGGGAGGCTTACAATCGTTGCGGGCGACACACTTATTTTTGACGGGGATATGCCATATAAAAATTATCCATTTGTAAAACAGGTTTCGCAAAACACTATTGGTAGTTTTTGGGGAACTAGCATTATTGACAGATGTATTCCAGTCCAAAGGGCATATAATGCAATTAAAAATAGAAAACTTGAATGTATTGCTAGGCTCTGCGGTGGTGTTCTTGCGGTTGAAGATGGCTCGGTTGATATTGACTCGCTTGAAGATGAGGGGCTCGCTCCGGGGAAAATTTTGGTTTATAGGTCGGGCTCGACTATTCCATCTTTTATGCAGGCTGGGTCAATTCCAAATGAGCTATCAGAAGAAGAGGAAAGGCTTAAAAATGAACTTATATCGCTGACAGGTGTATCTGAACTTATGCGAAATTCCTCGCTTCCAACAGCGGTTACAAGCGGAACTGCAATTAATCTTTTGATTGAGCAAGATGATACAAGGCTGTCCGCCTCTGCTGAAAACATTAGAAACAGTTTGCTTGCTTTATCAAAAATCATTTTAAATCTGTATAAAGATTTTGCGACTCTTCCAAAACTTTCAAAAGTCTTAGATGAAAATGGCGATTTGCAAATATTCTATTGGTCGGGTGCAGATATCACTAGTGATGACATTGTGCTTGAAACATCAAATGAATTAACTGAGTCTATTGCCTCTAGGAAGAATATGGTGCTTGAATTATTGAAACTAGGGCTATTGAATGGAGATGATGGGAAACTTGATGAGCATACAAAGGCGAAAGTGATTGAAATGCTTGGCTTTGGCAACTTTGAAAATTCAACAGATTTGATGACACTGCAAATTAAGAGGGCGAGAAGTGAAAATGTCAGCCGAGAAGATATTGTTGTTTTAGAGGTTGATAATCACGAGGTACATATAAAAGAGCATACAAAATATATTCTAGAGAAAAACATAACAAGCGGAGAGCCATTTGAGAAGATGATAACTCACATAAGAATGCACCAAATGCTTTTAAAAAGACAGGCGGAGAAAAATGCTGAAAGTGTTTAAACAAAACAATAATTGTTATTGATATATAACAAAACACCGCTTTTTGGGCTTTGTGTGAATTGTTATGCAATAATAACAAAAGAATTATCTGTAATGTTATTAAGTCATAACAAAAAATGAAAGATGATAAATGTTATTAAATAATAGCAAAATGAAAGATGATAATTGTTATTAAATAATAATAAAAGCACAAAGCGATAAATGTTATTAGGTCATAACAAATTAAAAAAACAAAATGTTATTAAGTCATAACAAATTGAAATAGCAATAAATGTTATTAAGTCATAACAAAATCTACAAAAGATAAATGCTATTAAAACATAACAAAAGATGTTTTGAATAAAGGGCAATATAATTTTATCTTACAAAATACAAGGAATAATTTATATATGGAATTTGGTAAATTTAAAGATGCAACAAGTCTGTTTGAGGCTTATCAAAATTTGGAAAAAGTTTTCACTAAAAAATGTCAAGAGTTGAGCGACCTTTCTAAAAAACTTGAAGAGGAAAGGAGTGAAACAATGGCTCAAAGGAAAACCGCAGATGAGACAATTGATAGTGAAAATAAAAATGCAAGTTTTAATAATGCCGAAAATGATTTAGAGGTGAGTGAGGGCGAAAATAATTGGGTTGCTGGTCAAGATTTTGATGACAAAGAAGTGGCTGAAAAAGTTGGTTTTCTAGATAGTGTGGGGGCTTGCGTATCAACTATTAGTGAGGAAAGCCTTGACAGCGAAAATCTAAAGCCTTTGGAGGACTCTGGCGAGCAATCAAAGGCTTTAGGTAACCCAAAAGATGATTTGCTCTCAAGATTTAAGTCGAGTAATTGGCGAAAGGAAGTGTCAAAGTTTCTTGCTCTTTGTCCTGAGGCTAAAGAGTACAGAGCAGACATTGCCCGCCTTATTATGGGGTCGGACCTATTAAAAAATGACCCAGACTGTTTGTCTAAAGCCTTTCAAATTGCAAAGAACAACAGACCTGCATCAAGTGAAAAATCTCTTCAAAGGGAAAAACCTTATGAATTAGAAAATTTAAAAAGTGAGGCTCCCATAAAAGAGAATGGCGTGGGTGATGACGCCTTGAATATGACAGTTTCTGATTTGTTAAAGAAAGTGGCGGAGACGCCGAAACTTTCGCCAAGGTTTGTTCGTGCTGGTATGTCTGCCGGTGCTATTGGCATAACAACGCCTAGGACTATCAAAAGTCTGTCAGAAGCAAAAGATTATCTATTGAAGAATTATTTTAAGTAAATTTATTTTAGGAGTTTTTATTATGATTAGTTTAACAAGTGCAGATAATGCGTTAAAAGATGTCTATCTTGGGGTCGTTTCTGACCAACTTAATACAAATGTGAACCCACTGCTTGCAAAAATCAAGCAAACTACTAGTGATGTTTGGGGCAAGAATATTATTAAAATGGCTCCATATGGTGTGAATGGTGGCATAGGTGCCGGAACTGAAACAGGGGCTCTTCCTGTTGCTGGTGGCAACAACTATGAAAGATTTACTCTTGAACTTAAAAACCTTTATGGCAAAATTGAGATTTCTGACAAGGCTATTCGTGCCTCTCAAAACTCTGCTGGGGCTTTCGTAAATCTTTTGAATAGCGAAATGGAGGGCTTAATTAAAGCGTCAAGTTTTAATTTTGGCAGAATGCTTTTTGGTGATGGTAGTGGACTTTTAACAGAAATCACCGACAATACTGCAAGTTCTGCTGGACTTACTACTTTCTCGGTTTCAAATGTTGCTCCGGTTGCTGAGGGTATGCTTGTTGATATCGTTAGCGAAAATGGTACAGTTTTAACGACTACTGCCTCTCAAAGTGCGGTTAGAATCGTGAATGTTGATAGAATCAACAAAAAGGTTACCGTTCAAACTGCTGGCTTTACAGCAAACCAATTAAGAGGTGGCTCTTATTATTTCTGCGTTCAAGGGTCTTTCGGTAAAGAACTTACTGGGCTTGGCGCTATCTTTAGTGAGACTGGCTCGCTTTATGGCCTTGATAGAGAGCAGAATTCTTGGCTTAACCCTTTTGTTAAAAATTGCGGAACAGAAGCAGAAAATGCTGGCATAACTGATGTTACTATGCAGGCTGTTATCGACTACCTTGAAGAGGGATTCGGCTCAACTGTTGACTTTATCGTTTGCTCTTCGGGAGTTAAGAGAAACTATCAAAGTTATTTGACAAGTTACCGCTCAAACATTGATGTTTTAGACCTTGCTGGTGGTTATAAGGCAATTTCTTACAATGGTATTCCTGTTGTTAGCGATAGATTTGCTCCAAGCAATACTATGTATATGCTAAACACAAAAGAGTTCAAACTTCATCAACTTTGCGATTGGAAGTGGCTTGAGGGTGAAGATGGCAGAGTTATTAAACAAAACCCTGGCACTCCAACTTATAGTGCAACTCTTGTAAAATACGCCGACCTTATTTGCGATAAGCCTTGTGGACAAGCGGTTGTTAAAAACATCGCAGAATCCTAAAATTGCGAAACAATTTTAGGTGCGATGTTCTCAAATAGACGCACCTTGCATCATCTTTTCGGCTAAAACCCCAAAAACAGAACGCCGATGGGTATCGAGCCCTATCGGCAACCTGTTTTTGGGGTTTTATCTCGAAAATCTAACGCAATCTGCTACTGTACAGACCTCTCATCTGATAAACTTTCTGAGGACTTGATTTGTAAGGTGGTGGGACTGATAAACTGGTTTCTGAGGTTGTTCATTTTTTTTGTAGGCGGTGAGTTGGTGGGGTCTGATTGTTTTTTTGGGGCTTGATTTGTGCAAGAAAAAAAAGGTGCTTTGTACTGAGTTTTTTCTGGTAGAAATGATAGATGTTTTTATGGTCAATTTGTCTAGTTTTTTTGATTTTTGCGAAAAGGATATTTAAATTTTTAGGCTTTTATTTGCCTCTTTTTGGCAAAATTGTTTTTAGTTGACTAAATATTTACTCTTGAATAAGTCGTTTTTCTTGGGGTGAAAAATTTTGTAAGTTTTGGGTAAAATTCCTCCCGTTTTTGCTTTGACTTTGGTAGAAGATTGGCGGGAATTTGGTGGAAGTTTGGCGAGAATTTGGCGAAAAATTGGTGGGACTTTGGCGGTGAAAAAGACTCGTGGCTTTGGCTTTGACTTGATAAAACTTTCGAAAATGCTATGGAATTTTTTGGTCTTTTTACGCTCTGCGGTTATTCGCTCCTTGACTTTTTGAGGAGTTTATAGTATAATGATTTTACTTTAAAAAACGAAAAAACTGGTGAGGGGTGTATGGCAAATATTTATAGTAAATTAGGGTTTGATAGTGAGTTTGATGTTATCTACGAAAACGACTTCCCTGAAAAAAGAAAGAAAGAAATGTCGAGAAAGGAGTTTAGTGAAAGGGCTAGCAAACTGGTTAGTGAGGGCTTTCCTAGGAAACATCTTCTTCAAGTTATGGCAAGGACTGATTTTGATTTTGATGCGATTGAAATGGTCTTTGAGGCCTGCAAGCAAGATGGGTCAAAGATGAATGTTGAGTCTATTGAGCCATTGGTGTTTAGTGCCCACGACGCAGGGGTTATTGCGGGGCTCGTTTGGTATATCTCAAAAAATTATTCAAAGGGCTTTGTAACTGGCACTCTCCATAATGATGAAATAAGACCTAAAGAGGGCGGAGATTATCTTTCTGCTGTCAATGATTGGATTGAAAAAGAAGAAAAATATTATCAAGACCTAGATAATTATTGGACCGCATATTTTACCGCTGAAAAGCGAGAAAAGAGCGACAAACCTAAAATTGTCGTTGGCTCGCGTGAGTCCTATGAAAATGATGAGCAATACTTAGCAGACGCTATGGCTTGCATTAGAGGTATTGAGCCTATGGAAGTTTTTAGAGGTGAAAATATCTACGCAAAGGCAAAGGCGTTAAGGCTTGGTGGCAATCCTCGTCTTGAGAAATATTTGCTTAGAAATACTATGGGCGGAGTCAGCGACTACAATTGCAAAAGGCAGGTCGTTGAGTTCTTTAATGGCGACTAGTCTATGCGTCTGTCGGTCGCACCTTTTTTCGGGCAAGCGATATTGATTTTTAATTTTTGTAAAGTGAATTTGATTGATTTTTTAAATGGGACTGGTCTCTTCCTTGGAAAGCAAGGGGCTAGTCCTCTTTTTATTTGACAAGAACTGCCGGCGTAAGATATAATGAAATAAATGAAACATAATAACTTATGTGAGTATTCTACTGGAAAGTGAGGAGGGTGCGTATTCGTGCTGAAGAAAGTGTTTTTGAAGTCGCTGTCGCTGTTGGTGGTCGCTATCACGGCCTTTTCTTTGGTTGCCTGCAAAGAAGAGGAGGTCTCTTATTATGAAACCGCTGAGTTCGCCTCACTCTCAAGATATGAAAAGTTGTACTACTATGTAACGCACGAGGGTGTGAGTGAAAGGGAGCTTTCGGGCGAGAATAAAAAACTTAGTGATGCCGTTAACTCCTCGCCTGATGACTATACAGTCGCTTGGGAGTATGGTAGTGGAAAGTACTCTATTCGGTACGCAAAACTTTTGGAGGCTATCGTTTTAAGAGTCATTTTTGACACTGATGAGGCTAATACCTCTTTTGAGATTTTCGTAAAGGAAGAGAGCGAGGTGCTTGAGTTCTCCTCGACAATTCTCTACAAAAAAGAGAATATCCAATGTGCATCAACTGGGATTGTTCCCGAGAATTTTTCTAGCAAAAATACCCTCATTATTGAGACCTTGAGCGGGGTCGAGTCTATGTATGAGAAGTATAAACAAGATAGCCATAATGCGTGTGCGTATTTAATATGTTCCGTTCGCCTACCGGGCGAACGGGACAACTAATCCGCATAAGTATTCATCTTTTCAATTAAAAAGCTCGAAACAAAACGCTGGCGTAACAATACAGCCAGCAACTTGTTTCGGGCTTTTTATCTTGAAAATCTAAACACTTCTGCTACT
>JAZNEY010000094.1:0-14059 GCA_045588795.1 Clostridia bacterium
CGTTATTTTAGAGTTAACGAGATAAGGAGAGTGTTATGAAAGAGAATTTGCATCCAAACTATCACGAAGTATCTGTTGAATGTGCGTGTGGAAATAAGTTCACTACAAGAAGCACAAAGAGCGGAGATGTTATAAAACTTGAAATTTGTAACAAGTGCCACCCATTCTTTACTGGAACACAAAAACTTGTAGACAGTGGTGGAAGAGTTGATAGATTCAATAAAAGATACGCCAAGAATAAGTAGGTGTACTGTGCCTTTGCAAGTATTTTTGTACTTGCAAAGTTTTTTATGCGAGAGTAGATTTTGAAGAAAAGTCACACTCGCTTTTTTATTGTTTTATAGAGAGGGTCTTAGATGACAATAAAAAAACTGAAAGAAAAGTTAAATGAAAGTGCAGTGGTAGACAGCGCTGATATTGACTGGATATTGTGTGAGGTATTAAAACTTAGAAGAAGCGAACTATATTTGTCAAGAGATGTTAGCGTTGTTGAGCAGAAAAAAATTTATCAACTATTTAATGAAAGAAAGACAGGTAAGCCTCTTGCATATATCTTAGGCTATACTGAGTTTTATGGTCGCAGATTTGATGTTTGCGAGGGCTGTTTAATTCCAAGATGTGAAACTGAAGAACTTGTTGAGTGCGTCTTAAAAAATATTCAATTGGGTGATGGGCTAGAAATTGGAGTAGGGAGTGGAGCAATATCTGTTTCTCTTGCACTTGAAAATCAAAAAATTAAAATGACCGCAGTTGATATAAGTGAAGATGCTTTAACTATTGCAAAAGCAAATGCTGAACATAACAATGCAAGCGTTGAATTTTTAAAATCAAATTTGTTTGAGAGTCTAGATGGCAGAAAATTTGATTTTATTGTTTCAAATCCGCCGTATATAAAAAGTAAAGAAATAGAGTCGCTGGATAAAGAGGTGAAAGACTTTGAACCAAGGATTGCACTTGATGGTGGAGTAGATGGCTTGGATTTTTATAGGGAGATTATAAAAGAGGCACCGAGCCACTTAAATTCTGGCGGTAAAATATTTTTTGAGGTTGGAATAGAGGAATCCGAAGAAGTTAAAAATTTGTTAAAAGAAAATTTTGGTGATATAAATGTAAAACAAGACCTAGAGGGAATTGAAAGAATTGTATTTGGAACATTTTTAGGATAAGGAGAAAATGTTATGATAGAAAAATTAAGACAGATGAAAGAAAAGTTTACAGAACTTACAAGACTTATTGGAGAGCCAGAAGTTATAGCTGATATAGACAGATGGAAGAAACTTTGCAAAGAGCACTCTGATATGCAAGAGATTATCGAAAAGTATGATGAGTATGTAAAAGTCGAAAACAACATTAAAGATGCGGAAGAATTAAAAGAACTTGAAAGTGACCCAGAGATGGTTGCTCTTGCAAATGAAGAGATTCAATCAGGCAAAGAGCAATTGAAATTGATTGAAGAAGAACTAAAAGTACTATTACTTCCAAAAGATGAAAATGATGAAAAAAATGTTATAGTTGAAATTCGTGCGGGTGCTGGTGGAGATGAGGCAGGACTATTTGGAATGGAACTTAAGAGAATGTACGGACTATGGGCTGAAAACCACAGGTTTCAAATTGAAGAGATTGATGGTAATTTTACAGATGCTGGTGGACTTAAAGAATGTACATTTATGGTTAAGGGAAAAAATGCATACAGTCTTATGAAGTTTGAAAGCGGAGTTCATAGAGTTCAAAGGGTGCCGGTAACTGAAAGTCAGGGCAGGGTTCACACATCAACAGCAACGGTTGCAGTTTTGCCTGAGCATACAGAAGTTAATATTGAAATCAATGAAAGTGATTTGCAAATAGATACATACAGAAGTAGTGGTGCAGGCGGTCAGCACGTTAATAAAACAGAAAGTGCAATAAGAATTACTCACAAACCAACAGGAATGGTGGTTGCTTGTCAAGATGAAAGGTCTCAAATTAAGAACCGTGAAAGAGCAATGAGTATTTTAAAATCTAAACTTTATGATTTCTACCAATCGCAAGCAGATGCAGAATATGCAAATAAAAGAAAATTGCAAATTGGAAGTGGGGACAGAAGTGAAAAGATAAGAACATACAATTTCCCACAAAACAGAGTTACCGACCATAGAATCAACTTTACCATTTATTCTCTAGACAACTTTATGAATGGGGATATTGACGGAATGATAAATGAGTTGACGCTTGCTGAAAGACAAAAACTATTAACAGCACAAGATTATAACGATTAATAGAGGAGAATTTATGAACGAAAAAATTTCTCAAATATTATTAGGTTTGCCATCTTCTCCGGGTGTTTATCTTATGAAAGATAAATATGGGGAAATAATTTATATTGGTAAAGCAAAGTCTTTGAAAAATCGAGTTAGTTCATATTTTCAAAACACAAAGAAAAATGTAAAGACATCAATGCTTGTCTCCAATATAGATGAACTGGACTATATTTTAACAGAGACAGAGCTTGATGCCTTTTCTCTTGAAAGCAACTTAATTAAAGAACACAAGCCAAAGTACAATATATTACTTAAAGATGATAAAATGTTTCCTTATATACGAATTGACAAAAAACAACTCTTCCCAGAAATTACGGTTGTAAGAAAAGTCAAAAATGATGGAGCGTTATATTTTGGACCATATGTTACAGGGCTTAGAGTAAGTGAATTTATATCAATTATCAAATCTGTTTTCCCTGTAAGACAGTGCAAAATAAAGTTTGAGAAAAACAAAAAGATAAAAAGACAATGTTTGTATGGTGATATGGGGAAGTGTTCGGGCCCTTGTGTCGGTAGAATATCCAATGAAGATTACAACAAAATCATTGATGAGATAATTGAATTTTTAAATGGCGATACGGTAAAGGTGCGAAAACTACTCACTGAAAAAATGAACGAATGTTCTTCAAAAATGGATTTTGAGGGAGCAATTGATGCAAGAGATAAAATTCAAATGCTAAAAAAGAGTGAGTCATATATACTAACCAATTTGCCCAAATTTACGAATTGGGATTGTTTTACTATTGATAAAATTGATGAGCTAGTAGCAGTTAACCAAACAATTATTAGAAATGGAAAAACAATTGCTGACAAAAATATTTTTATTGACAATGTAGAAACTGAAAATTTGAGTGAAATTTTATCTTCATTTTTGGTACAATATTACGAGGCGAATTCGACCCCAAGTGAATTATTGTCTAATGTGGAACTTCCCGGATTGGGGGAATATTTGCGACAATCCGGGGTGAGGGGCTTAGATGTTGTGCTTCCAATTAAAGGAATTAAGAGAAAAATCGTTGAAGTTGGACTAAAAAATATTAGTGAATTTTTGTATAAAAATTTAGAGGTTCAAAAGCGAAGAAAAGAGATGAATTTGAATTCTCTAGAGGAACTGGCAAAAATTTTAAACTTGCCGACAATTCCATACAGACTTGAATGTTATGATATTTCAAATATAAGTGGAACGAATAATGTGTCAAGTATGGTAGTGTTTGAAAATGGAGTTTCGCAGAAAAAAGAATATAGGAAGTTTAAAATAAAAACAGTAATAGGGGCAGATGATTTTGCAAGCATGGAAGAAACACTTAGGAGGCGTTTTACAAGACTTGACGCTAGTGATGAAAAATTTAACAAGTATCCAGACTTGATTGTTATAGATGGTGGTCTTGGGCAATTGAATTCTGCTGAAAAGGTGATAAAAGAATTTGGATATAATATACCTGTTGTAAGTATTGCAAAAAAGCAAGAAGAGTTATTTGTTTCGGGTTCTTCTAAGAGCATACTTCTTGATGAGTCAAACGGGGCAAGAAAGCTACTGCAAAGAATAAGGGATGAGGCGCATAGATTTGCAATTATGTATCACAGAAAGTTAAGAGATAAGTCAATGTTTAAATAGAATTTCAATGAAAGAGGTTTATGATTATCAATCATAAACTTTTTTTATGTGTCATAGAATTAGTAAAATGAAAAATACAAAAAGTTTTGGAATATTTAATTTGATAGGACTTAGTTTGTTGGTGCTTATTTTGCTTTTAGTTACACCGCTTGGAATAATGGGAGTGAAAGCAAAGGAGTCTCCAAATGAAAACAATGGTGCACCGATTGTACTAGAAATATGGAATATTGACACTTTTGCAGGTGGTAATATTTCAAAAAAAGATTTTCTTGATATGGTTTCAAAGTCTTTTGAAAGTCACCATAAAAGCGTTTATATAAAGACCACCAATATGTCGATTGAAGAGTTTAATTATGCAATAAGTGATGGTAAAAGGCCCGATCTCATCTCTTTTGGTTATGGGGTTGGTGCTGTTGTGTCGCCTCATTTAAAAGAATTGAATATCAATTGTGAAAGTATAAAAAAAGAAGTGGCATTATCTGGCGTTTTAGATAGTAGACAATATGCAATTGGATATTTAATGGGCGGTTATGGATTTTTTACAACGGAAGAAAAATTGGCTAGTGCTTCAAAGTTGAGCGAGGTAGACCTTTCTAAAGAGTATATGCATTGTGGATATGAGGTTAATTTAAGAAAATCTCAAAAACATATCTATGGGCTTTGCATTGCAAAATCTAATTTTATTTGTTCTAACAATTGTCTAGATGAAGTAGTTGAAAATGAGATATATAGAGCAGAAGATGAGTACAATGCATACTTGGATTTTTTAGGGCTTAACAAGTCAACTATACTGCTGGGTACTCAAAGAGATTTGGTAAGACTTGAGAATAAAATTTCAAATGGAAGTTTAAATGGGCTTGTTTTTATGCCTAGTTCAAAATATAATGACTTAATTCAATATATTGGGATAGTAAGAGATAGCAATAATTCGAAATTTGAAAAAGCACAAGAGTTTATTGAATTTTTAATAAGCGAAAATTCTCAAAAACTTTTGGTTGACAGTGGAATGTTTAGTACTACACTAAGTAATTTGTATGAAAGTGGCAATTTTCAGAAATTTGAAGGTGTTGTTTGGTCTATTCAAAATATACCTTGTGTCTTTTAGATATTAATTTTATTTAGTTGAAAAATTTCAGCAAATGGGGTAGAATTATATGGAAGATAAACTTGTAAAAATACTTGGTGCGGAAAATGTTTTTAAAGATGAGATGCTTAGCAAACATTGTACTTTTGGTATTGGTGGCAAGGCTGTCTTTTTTGTAACTCCAACAACAATTTGCTGTTTAATTGAAACCGTTAATTTGTTGGTAAAAGAAAATGTGCGATGGAAAATTGTTGGTAACTGTTCCAACCTTTTATTTCAGGACAATGGTTTTGATGGAGTTATAGTTTGTACTTTAAAAATTAAAGATTTTTACATTTTTGATGGTGGAAAAGTATTGGTTTCTGCAGGTTCAAGTCTTTCAAGTCTTGTGTTAAATTTAGCAAAAGAAGGTTTATCTGGTATTGAATTTTTATGTGGGATACCGGGAACTGTTGGTGGTGCTCTTTTTATGAATGCAGGAGCACACGGCAGGACTATTTCAAATATAGTTGAAAGCGTTACATATTTTAATGGCGAAAGAATTATAACTATGGAAACTCAAGAATTGCAATATTCGTACAGGAGCTCAATTTTTAAATATAATCCTAGCTTTGTAATTTTATCTTGTGTATTACAAACTTCAAGTCGTGATAAACACCATATTTTTAAAGAAATTGAAAACCATAAAAGTACAAGAAAAAACAATCAGCCATTTGGTAAAAGTGCGGGGAGTGTATTTAAGGCAGTTGATGGAGTTCCTGCTTGGGAATATATTGATGGTTGCGAGCTGAAAGGGAATGTTTGTGGCGGGGCGGAAATATCGCAAAAACACGCAAACTTTATTATAAACAATGGTAATGCAACAGCGAAAGATGTTTTGTCATTAATTGAATTAATTAAAAACAAAGTTAGTGAAAAATATAAGAAAACATTAGAATTAGAGATAGAAATTGTAAACTAGAAAGGAGAACTTATGGATAAAATTTGGGGGATATACCATACACATTCAAAGTATTCAAAGTTAAATCACGGAAAAGATAGTGTAGAAGATATGATTGATAAAGCGGAGGAATTTGGGCTTAAAGAATATGCTTTAACTGATCACGGAAACAGGCATGTGTTTGGCATAAGAAAGAAAAACATTCCAAAATTGAAAGAAAGAATAGTTAAACATTCAAAAGAAAAAAGTGTTAAGTGTTATATGGGTTTAGAATTTAATCTACTTGGCAAAAATGGCGAAATTGATTTTGTAGAAGAGTACAAAGATTTGTATGATATAAGATTATTAGGGGCTCACAAGGCTGGACTGGTTGGCATAAAAAGTCTATTTAATTTTATTCTCCCAAATGTGTTTTGCAAAAAGAAAGCAAAAGTGGTGGATATGAATACTAAAAGCTACATAGAAGCAGTCAAGAAATACCATATTGATATAATTACTCACCCAAATGATTTTATAAAAATTAATCCATATGACCTTGCAAAGGCTTGTGTTGAAAATAATTGTTATATTGAAATAAATGAAAAGCATATGAGTCTTTCAAGCGAAGATGTGAAAGAAATGCTAAAAACAGATGTTAAATTTATAATTGGTTCAGATGCTCATAAAGTGTCAAGAGTTGGTGCAACTGAGCGTGCTGTTCAATTTGTTTTAGATAATAACATTCCAACAGAAAGGGTTGCAAATTGGGAAAAACTTCCCGAATTTGCGAATAAATATTCAAAAGAAGAGGAGAGGAAAGAAGAATGTCTTTCTCAGGAGCAGTAAAAGAAGAAATTTTAAATTTGAAGCCAGAAGCAGATTGTTGTGCTTTGGCTTCTATTTGTGCCTGCATAAATTCTATTGGTAGTTTAGAGATAAGTAAAAAGGGTGTAAGTTTTTCGCTCAAAACTGACAATATGAAGTTGCTTGAATATGTAAAAGATTTGATAAATTCAATTTACAGTTCAAAGATTGAAAACCTTGTTGCAGAAGAAATTGTTGTAGGGAAAAACACTTTATACGAGTTTGTTGTACCAACTGAACTTGGGAACAGAATCTTACAAGATGCAGGTGTTTTGCAATTAGATGATACAAATAATTGGACACTTGTTAAGGGTGTTGATCATCACATAATTATTGAAGATTGTTGTAAAAAAGCATATATAAAAATGGCTTTTGCAAGTGTTGGAAATATAAGCATACCAAGAACAGATGAAGATGATGAAATGGGGGTAAATGCAAGGGGAAAGGGTTATCACTTTGAACTTGAATTTACAAATGTCGAGCAGGCAAAAGTTTTGTCAAATCTGCTTGGTGAGTTCGGTTTTATTACTCGCAAGGTGGATAGGGGTGAAAAATTTGTTGTCTATATGAAAGAGTGTGAATCAATTGCAGATTTTATTGCTTTCGTAGGAGCAAGCAAAAGTTATCTTGAAATGCAGAATGAAATCGTTAAAAGGGATATGCGAAACAGTATTAACAGACAAAGCAATTGTATCTCTGCAAATATTGATAAAACCGTGCAAGCAAGTATGGAGCAAATTCAAGCAATAGAAATAATTGAAAACACTATTGGTATAAGTGGACTTCCAGTATCATTACAAGAGGTAGCAATATTAAGGATTAACAACAAAGAATCTTCGCTATCTGAGTTGGTTGAATTGAGTGGAAACACATTGACAAAATCAGGTTTGAATTATAAACTAAAAAAGATAGTAGAAATAGCAAAAAATTTATAATACATTAGGAGAGGAAGAGATGGGGAATTTTGTTCATCTTCATGTACATACAGAGTATAGTTTGTTAGATGGTGCAGCAAGAATTGATAGACTCGTAAAAAAGTGCAAAGAGTATGAGATGCCGGCTGTGGCAATTACTGACCACGGAAATATGTATGGCTCTGTAACGTTGTTTGATGCCTGTTCAAAGGCTGGAATAAAACCAATTTTCGGTTGCGAGTTTTATCTTGTTGACGATTTGTCGGTAAAACAAGGAAAGAGCAAAAACGCTCACCTTGTATTACTGGCAAAGAACAGAACGGGCTACTTAAATTTGTGTAAACTTAACACAATAGCTTTTAGAGATGGCTTTTATTATAAACCAAGAATAGACTATAAAACTCTTGCTGAAAATTGTGAGGGGGTTGTTGCATTGTCTGCGTGTATTGCGGGAGATATTCCGCAGTATATTTTAAATGGGCAATATGATAAAGCAGAAGAATTGGTGCTATGGTTTAAAAAACACTTTGGAGATGATTTTTATCTTGAACTCCAAAATCACGGAATGCCAGAAGAACTTACAGTAAACAAAAAATTGAGAGAGTTTTCAAAAGTTCACGGAATAAAAACTGTTGCAACAAACGACTGCCATTATATCGATAAAGATGATGCTATTACCCAAGATGTTTTGATGTGTGTACAAATGGGGAAAAATTATGATGACCCAGACAGACTAAAATTCCCAAATGATGAATTTTATGTTAAAAGCTATGATGAAATGGCAAAGGTTTTTCCAAATGACTTAGATGCACTTGACACAACATTAGAAATTGCAGAAAAATGCAATTATAGCTTTAAAGAAGATCATATTGATGAAAACAAATATATGTTCCCTCCATTTGTTCCGCCAAATGGAAAATCTTGTGTGGATTATCTTTGGGAACTTGTAAATGATGGCATTAAAAGAAGATATGGCGAGATAACAACAATCATTAAAGAGAGAGTAGACAGAGAAATGGGTGTCATTGTTAACCAAGGGTTTGCTCAATACTTTTTAACGGTTTGGGATTATATTAATCACGCAAAGACGACAGGAGTTCCAGTTGGTCCTGGTCGTGGTAGTGGTGCGGGTTCAGTTGTCGCTTATGCAATAGGCATAACAAACATTGACCCATTTAAATTTGATTTGCTCTTTGAAAGATTTTTGCACACCGAAAGAGTTACCGCACCAGACTTTGATGTTGACTTTGCAGATGATAAAAGACAGCAGGTAATCGATTATGTTCGTGATAAGTATGGTGCAGATAAAGTTGTAAAGATTGTAACTTTTGGTACAATGGCTGCAAAAAATGCAATTAAAGATGTAGGAAGAGTGCTTGGAGTTCCATATAGTGAGATGGATAAAATCACGAAAAACATTCCAAACATATCTGCAAAGCATCATGATGTAATACAAAAGGCATTTGGTTTTTATCATCCAAAAGAGGGTGATAAGGATTTTGGAACAGATTATGCGGTTCCAGAACTTGTTGAAATGTACAATTCAAGCAATGATGTTAAACGCGTTGTTGATATTGCTATGAAACTTGAAGGAATGCCAAGGCAGTGTTCTACTCACGCTTGTGGTGTTGTAATTGCGTGTGATAATCTTGAAAAGTTTATGCCTCTTAGCCGAAATGGTGATGATATGACTACCCAATACAGTATGACTGATATTGAAAGACTTGGACACTTAAAAATGGACTTTTTGGGACTAAGAAACTTAAATGATATTCAAAAAGCTGTTCAATATGTAAAAGAGAACTATGGTGTTGAACTTGACTTTGATAAAATGGGTTATGCTGATGAGGGCGTATATAAGATGCTGTCAAGTGGTAACACAAAAGCAATATTTCAGGTAGAAAGCGGAGGATTTCAAAAATTCTTAAGAGAATTAAAACCTACAAGTATTGAAGATATCACTGCGGGTGTGTCGCTTTATAGACCGGGCCCAATGGACTCAATTCCAAGGTATGTACACAATAAGCACAACCCACAAGATGTTACCTATGACCACCCAATATTAGAGCCAATTTTAAATGTAACATATGGCTGTATTGTTTACCAAGAGCAAGTTATGAGAATCGTTCAAGACATGGCGGGTTATACACTTGGTCAAGCTGATATGGTTAGAAGAATGATGGGTAAGAAAAAACTTGAAGCCATGCAAAAAGAAAAGACGGTATTCTTGTTTGGAAAACCTGCCGAAAATGGAAAACCTGCGATAGATGGTGCAATAAAAAGAGGTGTTGATCAAGCGGTTGCTGAAAAGATTTGGGGCGAGATGGAAAGTTTTGCGAGTTATGCCTTTAATAAGTCTCACGCAGCGGCATACTCAATTATTACATATGAAACAGCATATTTAAAAACTTACTATGAAGCAGAATTTTTAACAGCTGTTTTAAACAACAGAATTACAAATGCTGATGAGATTAAAAATTACATTAACCACGCAAAAGATGAAAAGATTGAAGTTTTGCCTCCAGATGTCAACAAAAGTAAAACATATTTCAGCGTAAAAGACAAAAAAATAAGATTTGGTCTAGCGGCACTTAAGGGTGTTGGTGAAATAATGTGTGATATGATTGTTAAGGAGAGAGAAGAGAATGGGGAGTTTAAAGACTTTGCGGATTTCCTTAGCAGGTGCTATCAATATGGAGTTAATAAAAGAGTTATTGAAAGTATGATATTTTCAGGTGCTTTTGATTGCTTTAAAGTTAACAGGTCTGTACTTTATGCGGTTTATGACCAAGCGTTAAAACAGGTCAGTGATGTGAAAAAGAAAACAAGTGGCGGACAAATTTCAATATTTGGTGATAATGAAATCATAGATATTAAATATCCAACTCTAAAAGAATACGACAATTTCCAAAAGTTAAAAAAAGAAAAAGAAATAATTGGAATATATATTTCAGGACATCCACTAGATGCATATCGTGATAAATTTGCAAGTTATGACTTTAATGCAAGTATGCTAGAAACAAGTGAAGAAGATGCAGGAGCATCTTTAACAGATGAAGATGGTCCAGTATCTTATGATATTGGAATAGAAGATGGTGCAAAGGTTACAGGTGGCGGTGTTATTACTTTCATAAGGAAATCCTATACAAAAGCCGGAAACAAGGCTATGGCAATAATAGATGTCGAAGATTTGTATGGAACATATTCTGTAATGTTGTTCCCAAAACAATACGAGAAAGTGAAAGAAGATTTGGCTCTTGATAAAATTGTAACTATCACTGGTAAAGTGAATATAAGAGAGGGCGAAAAGCCAATAATTATTTCTGAAAAAATTGATTTTTGGAATATTGGAGTAGAGGGAGTCGCTCAAAATAATATTAACAATACTGATTTTGTTGCTGATGAAAAATTGGTTGCTCAAAAGTTATACTTAAAGTATAATATAGAAGATGACAATTTAAACAGTGATGTAATGTCAATATTGTCTTTAAAAGATGGAGATGTTCCAGTGTTTGTTCAATCGAATGGAAAAATGTTCAGTATGAATGTCTCTGTTACACCAACAACAGCAATGATTTCAGAACTAATTGCGGTGCTTGGTGAGGGCAATTTAAAAATTGTATAAAGAGGATAATGTATGAAAAGAATTGGTATATTAACAAGTGGGGGCGACGCTCCTGGAATGAACGCTTGCATAAGGGCGGTCGTTAGAAGTGCGGTTGCAAAAGGAAATGAGGTTGTCGGAATAATGTGCGGATATCAAGGGCTTATAGAGGGGAAATTTATTCCGCTTGGGCTTCGTGATGTTGGCAATATTATTCATACAGGCGGAACATTTCTAAAAACTTCAAGAAGCGCAGAGTTTACGACTGCGCAAGGTATGAAGAAAGCAGTTCAATCGTTGAAAAAACAAAAAATAGATGCCTTAATTGTTATTGGTGGCAACGGAAGTTTAACTGGTGCTATGAAACTTAAAGAACTTGGAGTTAAAGTTATTGGAATTCCTGGAACAATTGATAATGATTTAGGTTATACAGATGTAACACTTGGATTTGATACTGCTGTTAATACTGTTACAAATTTATTAAACCATGTAAGAGATACTTCAAACTCGCACGAAAGAGTTTCGGTAGTTGAGGTTATGGGCAGGCATTGTGGTGATATTGCATTGTTTTCTGGAATCTCTGCGGGTGCTGATGCAATTATGATACCAGAAGCAAATATTACAACTGACCAAGTTTGTGCAAAACTATTAAAGAGTGCAGAGACGGGAAAATTAGGTTCAATTGTTGTTGTGGCAGAGGGGTCTGGAAAGGCTTCAGATATTGCAAAAGAAATTGAGAAAAAAACGGGGCTTGAATCAAGACCTGTTGTAATTGGCCATTTGCAAAGAGGTGGAAGTCCAAGTATGGCAGACAGACTTTTGGCGTCAAGGCTAGGGGTTTATGCAGTTGACTTAATTGAAAAAGATTTATGTGGGGTTGCGGTTGGAACAAGAGCAGGAAGAGTTATTGCAGAAGATATTAAAACTGCATTATCTGTCCATAATACTTTTGATATTGCAACATACGAGATTAATAATAGTATATCTATTTAAAGGGGCTTACAAAGTTGGATAAAAAGGGCAACGAAATAAAATTTATAAAGAATCGTAGTAATGGCGTAAATGAAGTTGTTGAGAACTTTAAAAAAAGCAATTACTACGATGCTTTTTATCTTTATAATAAACTGGATAAAGAGGATAGGCTTGCGCTAATACCATTGGTGGTTGATACCTATTCAAAACTCAAAAAGGGTGATTATGAGGCAAAGGCATTATTTGAAATGCTTGTACAAAGTGATGAAATAAAAAATGTTTCAGCAATTGATAAAAAAGTCGTAACAATGAGACTAAGCGAATATTATAATTCAAACGGTGAAAAACTCGGGAAAGTTAGAGTTGTTCAAGAGAGACAAGATCAAGATTTTGAGTCAGAGAAAAGAAATATTATAAAGTTTGAAAAAAGTCAGAACGCGATTGCAGAGGTAGGAGAAAATAGTTGTAAGATTTATTCTAAAAACAATTTGTCTGTGGACAAGGCAGATTATCTTTGCGATAGGGCGACATCTTTGGCTATGGTGAAGCGATACCGAGAGGCACTAGAAGTATTAGATAAGGTTGGCAAGAGGTCGGCAAGGTATTTTGATGCTCAAAAACTTCGAGTGGCAATTTTAATCGACTGTGGCAGGTTTGATGAGGTTGTTGATATTGCCATTGAGATTTTGAAGCACAATCCGAATGAATTTATATGTCTTTTTGCTCTAAATATTTGTATAAGTATGGATAATGGCAAAGATAAAATTTTTGATTTTTTAAGAGGGCTTAATGGCGCACAAGGACTTCAAATCAATATTTTGAGAGCAAGAGCATTTGCAGAAATAGATAAACTGAAAAAAGGTGTGGAAATTTTAAATTCGTTAGAATCTCCGGACAGGTTTGCACATGAGGCACTAACATTAAAAGCAATTTTGTATGATGGGCTAGATGATAAGAAAATGGAGGAGCAAACTCTTAGAGAGATAATAACAATTTACCCTAACGAGGTTGAAGCAAGATTTTTACTTTCTTGTTTAATTTCAAATGAAAATAATGTTTCATCAAGGGCGCTTGGCTCAAAATATTTAATTGACTTGATTAAAAGCGACTTAAATGCTTTTTTCAAAATGAGATTTGATAAACTTGAAAAGTTAACCCAAGAAGAGGCAGAATATTATTGGAATGCAACTATGAAATATGGAGATGCAAATGAGATTTTGCAAGTGTCCTCTGCATATTACAAAAACAATGCGTTTAAAAATATTGTGATTGCTTCACTTGTTGATATTAATTTAGATGACACAAAAAAATTGATGGTTATAGAGAGTTTAGTGTTTGACGGGTATGATGAAAATACATTTGTGTTAATCAATGGCAGAGTTAATAAAATTGATTTTAATGATTTTCAAAAGTACTTAAATCAAATATTGTCCAAAGAATTTACGAATGAAATTGAAAAAAAGGGAGTAGACATTTCAAGCTCAATTGTTCGTGGATATTCAAAATTTATTGCAATTTCAATAATTATGGATACTGATGTAGGCGAGGGTATAAAAAATCTAGAAAAGTATTTAACAGATATGGCCAGTCTTGATGGTGAGTCATTGAATATTTTAACAGCACCACATAATATTGCATTGTGTTCAAGCATAATGACAAATCCGAGCACTCTAAAAAATCCAAAGGTAAAAAGGTATTTGCCTTTGAAAAAAACAGACAGGGAGTTATTGTTGGAATTGCTAAGGAAAGAAGAGGTAGAAATAAAATAGCATCAAAGTAGATATATAAAA
>JAZNEY010000095.1:0-7196 GCA_045588795.1 Clostridia bacterium
TTTGGCAAAAAAACAACTTAATTGCATAACAATATAAAAATAAAACAATCTCACAAACGAAGATTCTATATAAAAAGATTTGTCGAAAAGTGTAAAAAAATTTGATATTTTTCACATACTATGTAAAATTAAATTGTTAAAGGATTTGGTTATGGCTAACAAAAAAAAATTAATTTATGCACTTTCAGTCAATCTTATAATTGTAATACTGGAAATTATTGCACTATTTTTAAGCATTGAAAATCACGGAAGTAAGGTTTTTCAGTTTTATACAGAAGATAGTAACTACTTTTCTTTGATTGTAAGTTCTATTTTCTGCATTTATGCATTCTTTTCTCTTAAAACAGGAAAAGATATTCCCAATTGGGTGCACCTCCTAAGATACACCTCAACCGTATGTCTTTCTCTTACATTCATAGTAATTTCTTTTGTTCTAGGCCCACTGTACCCAGATAATTTTGTCTATTGGATGTTTATTGGCTCAGGACTTTTTCACCACACAATATGCCCTATTCTTTCAATTCTCTCATTTGTGCTATTTGAAAAATCTCAGAAACTTTGTAAAAGTTCAATTGCTTTATCACTAGTACCTACCCTCGTTTATGGAGTCATTTGTATCATTCTTAACTTTATGCGTGTAATAAGTGGACCATATCCATTTTTCTTCGTCTATGATTTCCCTTGGTATGCATTAGTTTTTTCACTTGCAGGAATCACCTTGTGCACACTCACTATGTCATTTATATACTACAAAATAAACAATAGAAAAAGCAGAGCAAATTAAAAACGCTCTGCTTTCTTGTTTGAATTATTTTCTTTTTTAGATTTAAGGGAAATCCTTGAATCTTTTTTATAGTTAAACAAATATCTTACCACCAACATTCCTTGGATAGGAACCCCTAGAATATAGAAATACCATGGACACAGCTCAAGCATATGTAAAAACAAGCAAGTTATAAACGACCAAACAAAAATTGTTCCATATATAAAATTTAACAAATTATTCGTTTTCTTTCTGTTTTGAAATAAAAGGAAAAGTGCCGTTGCAGGAACTCCCCACAAAAAGATTTGCCAAAGATTAACACTTCGTGCCACATTAACATAGGCATAAATAACTGAAATTATAACCCAGATTTCGCAAATCAAAAATATTTGCGACAAGATATCCTTCTTTGTTGGAATTATGAATTTTGACTTTTGACCCTCATCTTGGCTTTCAAGAATTGCAGACATAGGAACACCATACACTGCACTTAACTTTTGCAGTGTTTCAATGTCCGGTAGAACTTCACCTTTTTCCCATCTTGATATTGCCTTGTCTGAAAAGTTAATTTTTTGAGCAAGTTCAACCTGCGTCAAATTGTTTTGTTTTCGCAAATTCACAAGGTTTTTTGCAACTATTTCTCTTATGTTTTCCATACAATTATTTTAGCACCATTTTTTATTAAAATCAACCAAAAAATGACAATTCTCGCTGTGGTAGAATTCAAAATCTGCCGGTGTCTGCTCTCGAAAAAAAATCGAGAGGGCTAACTTTAATATTCTCTTCCATTATAAAATTATTTGTAGTAATATGTTAGCATACCAAAAAAAGGAGAAATTGTCGGTGAACGAGATAAAATACTATGATTTAAACCCATCACAAGAAGTTGTTAAACTTCAATGTAAATATACACTATTTAAAAGAGTAATCAATATCTTAACCTCTGCAACTGCACACAAAGATGTTGATACTGATATTATGAAAAAAGCATTAATTGAAACAATTAAAAGAAACGATTGTTTAAGGCTTAGATTTGTTAAAAAAGATGGTAAGTTAATGCAATACTTTGCAAGCGAAGAAGAGATAACAGACTTGAATATTCCATTTATTGAATTTCACACAAAGGAAGAACAAGAGGAATTTTTTGCATCAACTCGAAAGAAAGCAATTGACTACCTAAATGGCGTTGTTATTGAGCCATATTTTTGCAAGACATATGACGGTAAATTTATGCTGGTTATGAAAGTTTGCCACCTAATTTTAGATATATACGGACTTAACAACATATATAAAGATTTGTTTGAGGTTTATGAAGCACTTAAAGAAAGCAAAGAACTTCCACCTCGCCTTGCAAAATTCGAAGATGTTATAAAAAAAGATTTAACTGTGAAGTACAACAAAGAAATCGAGCAAAAAAACAGAGATTTCTTTACAAAATATCTATCTGAAAAAGAGGAGCCATATTTTGCAGGGCTTCACGGACCAAATGAGCCAATCTTTCAAAAACAAATGAAGAAAGGTAGACATTCAACCCGTATGTTTTTCATTAAAAATGATACACAATGTTATATGCACCCAATTAATAGCAATTTAGTTGCCCGCGCGCTTGACTATTGCCAACAAACCAAGTGTTCAGTTTCTAACTTCTTTTTCTATACAATGGCTGTAACGGCATCAAAACTTAACAATGAAGTTAAAAACTTATTGCCACTTGAACTTTGCAATTGCAGAGGCACAATGACCGAAAGAAAGTGCGCTGGAACAAAGGTTCAAAGTGTTGTTTGCTACACAGTCGTTGACAAAGAAAAAACTTTTGAAGAAAACTTTTTAGAGTTTTCAAAAGAACAAACCAATTTGTATAGATATATCGGATTTTCTGACCAAGAAGTTGAAATGCTACTTCATAAAATCTACAAAAAACCATTTATGAACACATTTTATTCATTTACATTTTCATTTATCCCAATGCAAAAATCAAAAGACTTTGATGTTCAAGTTTACAGCAACGGAAAGTGCGCACTCCCTGCATATGTGGCATTAATGTGGGATATCGCCACTAATGAAATTGATGTTGTTTATGACTGTTACAAGAAAACCCATACTGTGGAAAATGTAAAACATTTCCACGATACATTCCTTTCAATTATTGAACAGGTTTTAGATAACAGCCAAACAAAAATTATAGATATAAAGGTATAACCAATGAAAAGATATTTAACCGAAAGAGAATATCACAAAAACTTCTTACTTAAAGATGGTGATTATAAAAGCACAAAAGAAATACTTGAAAGAATTGCAAAGTATATCCCAAACAACAATATTTTTGCAGAACTCGACAAAGACAAAAACATTGTTTATCACACCGCTCTAGATGTTTTAAATGATGTTGAAAGTCTCGGTGATGGTTTGCTTGCTATGGGACTTGAAAATAAGCATATTGCAATTTCCGCTGACAACAGTTATTTATATGTAATTGCAGACCTTTGCATCTCGGGAGGTGTAGGTGTTGTTACACCAATTGACAAAGATGCACCAGAAGAACTTCTGACCACCCTACTCAATAAATGCGAAGCAGATGCAATCATCTGTTCAAAATATGTACTAAATAAAATCAAAAGCATAAAAGGTAATTGCGAAAGATTAAAGACAATTATAACTATTGATGAAAAAGTTGATGGTATTGCTTACATTAAAGACATTATGGAATCCGGCAGAGAAAAGAAAAATGCAGGCAAATACCGCAAAAAAGAATTGGACTTGTCGGCTCCCGCAAAATTATTGTTCACTTCTGGAACAACAGGTGCGAATAAATGCGTAATTCTATCGCAAAACAACCTGTCGGCAAACGCCATTAATTGTATGGACACAATCAAAATGGAAAAGGGACTAAACAATACCTCAATGAGCGTTCTTCCAATGCACCACGCAACAGAAATCAATACTCATATAATGGGAAGAATAGCATCTGGCAGATTGACCTACATTAACGACAGTATGAAAAATATGATGACAAATATCAAAATATTTAAACCTGCTGTTGTAACAATTGTTCCAATGATTGCAAATGCATTTTACAATAATATTTGGCTAAATGCGAAAAAAGCAGGCAAGGCAGAAAAACTGAAAAAAGGCATTAAACTTTGCAAACTTCTAAACAAGATAGGTATTGACATAAGCAGAAAATTGTTAAAAGATGTCTATGCGCCATTTGGTGGAAACCTAAAACAAATTGTTGTTGGTGGCGCAGTATTAAACCCAGAAGTGGTTAAAGGCTTGAGCGACCTTGGCATTTATATGATAAATGGCTATGGCATAACAGAATGTGGCCCATTAATTTCAATGAACGCCGACACTTTAAACGAGGTTTATTCCGTTGGAAAAGCGTGTCCCGGACTTGAAACAAAACTTATAAATGTGAATGAAGATAATGTTGGTGAACTTTGTGTCAAAGGTAAAAGTGTTTCTCTTGGATATTACAAAGATGACCAAGCGACCAAGGAAGTTTTCTTTAATGATGGTTTTTTTAACACCGGAGACCTTGCAAAAATTGATGAAAACGGACTAATATTTTTAACTGGCAGAAAGAAAAATGCAATTGTTTTAGCAAATGGCAAAAATATAAGCCCGGAAGAAATTGAAACTGAAATTCAAAACAATATACCATACTGCAAAGAGGTTGTTGTCTACACAAGCGAATACAACAACAATACAATCCTCTGTGCGGGCATATATATCGAAGATGAAAATCTTAGACAACAAAAAGAGCAAATTAAAGGTGATTTTACTGAATTGAACAAAAAATTGCCGAACTACAAACAAGTACAGTACATTAATTTGGTTACAGAAGAATATCAAAAAACTTCAACAAGAAAAATTAAAAGAGACCTTGTTTTAGATAAACATAATTTTGAAACAGGCATTAGATTATAGGAGGAAAATATGGAGATTACGCAAGAGAAATTAAAAAGAATTATAAGTGAGTATGTTGACACCGAGCCAAGTCAAATAGATATAAATATGGACCTAAAATTCGATATGGGACTTGATTCTTTTGGACTTGTATCATTAATTTGTGCAATAGAAAGCGAATTTAATATTAGCATTTCTGAAACAAATTGTTCAAAGTTTAATACACTTTTGGATATGGTTAATTTTATTGACAACGAAAAAAGCAAAATGGCAATTGTTTAAAAACAATCACAATGAACAAACGAGGACTACAACTTTGTAGCCCTCGTTGTTTTTTTGTTAAATATGATAAACAACAACACCTCCGCTATTTGCAATAGATTTTTCCATTTTTTGTTTCAAGCAATTTATTTGCAGAGAGAATGTCTATCCTATAAGAAATAATATAATCACTTAAAGCATACCCTCGCCTGTAACTTTCGCCCATAACTTCCCCAATTAATTTAGTGTTCGAGTATGGACCATGTTTAGCTTTCTCCAAAATTAATTTATCAAAATAATCGACCTCAACATTTTTTATCTCTCCTTTTACTGACTAAATGATACCACCATATATGCACCTATTTTAGTACAAAAAACAAAATGGCATAAGATAAATAACTTTACCATATGCCATTAATTTTTTTAATAATAATTTTCATAAACTGTCATAAATTCATATCCTGATGATACCATAACAATTGCAAGTAAAATACCGATAACAGTAGACACAATTATTGTTGTAACCCAAGCCCTTATGAAAGACTTGCGAGCATATGACCCACTCGGATACATAAATAATCCAATCAAAAGACCCCATATTCCAAGAACTAAAGCAAGCAACACACCCATAAATGTTTTTGGCTCATCATGCTCTGGGTTTGCAGGTTTTGTTTCACTTGCCAATTCATTTGTTGGGCTACCACAAAACATACAAAAAACTGCATCATCATCAATTTTTTCGCCACATTTCCTACAATACATTTTACACCTCTTTTAATTGTTATCAAATTAATATTAACATAAAGGCCACTTTCAAGTCAACAAATTACCTTAATGACTAAAACTTTTTAGCAAATGTGCACCAAGATTTACAAAGTACAACAAATTTTCTTGCTTTTAGAAATTTTGTTTTGCTATAATGGACAAGTAAGAGAAATCTTACATAAAATAAAAATTGGAGGCACATTGTATGAGTTTATTTGGAACAATGTCAATTGGCGTGAAAGGCCCAATAATAAGAAAAGGAGATAACTTAGTTCAAATTGTTTGCGACAGTGTAATTAATGCGTGCGAAGAAAACTCTTTAAAACTTGAGGACAGAGATATCGTTGCTGTAACAGAAGCAGTTGTTGCAAAAGCACAAGGTAATTTTGCAAGCCTTGATAATATTGCAACAGATGTGAATAAAAAATTTGGAAATACGACTGTTGGTTTGATTTTGCCAATTTTAAGTAGAAACAGATTTGCACTTCTTTTAAAAGGAATTTCAAGAGGCGTTAAAAAATTAGTTATTCAACTTTCTATGCCAAGTGATGAAGTTGGAAACCATCTTGTAAAATATGAAACATTTGTAAGAAGTGGTGTAAATCCATACACAACACTTACAGAAAAAGAATTTATCGAAATTTTCGGTGAGCCAAAACACGAATTTACCGGCGTGAATTATGTAGACCTTTACAAAGAGTGCGCTGGAAAAGATTGTGAAATAATATTCTCAAATGACCCTTGTGCGATTTTAAAATATACAAAAAATGTAATAAATGCAGACATTCATACCCGCCACATAACGAAACAAATACTTCTTGATAACGGTGCTGAAAAAGTTTACTCTATGGACGAAATTTTAAACAAAAGTGTTGATGGTAGTGGCTATAATCCAGAGTTTGGACTTCTTGGAAGCAATGTATCAACAGATGATGTTGTTAAACTTTTCCCAAAAGACACTCAAAAGTTTGTTGAGGACCTAAACAGCGAATTTAAAAAGAGAACTGGCAAAAATATTGAATGTATGGTGTATGGAGATGGTGCGTTCAAAGACCCTGTTGGAAAAATTTGGGAACTTGCCGACCCTGTTGTATCTCCTGCTTTCACTGAGGGGCTTTCTGGACTTCCAAGCGAAATTAAATTTAAGTATGTTGCAGACAACCAACTAAAAGACCTACGAGGTAAAGAGGCTGATGAAGCCATCAAGAAAATTATTCGTGAAAAATCGAAAGAAACTAAGGGCAAGGCAGTTTCTCTTGGAACAACCCCAAGAAGGCTAACAGACCTGCTTGGAAGCCTTGCAGACCTAACAAGCGGAAGTGGAGACAAAGGGACCCCATTCATTCTAATCAAAAACTACTTCAAAAACTATGCTGATTAATACAAAATAAATTAAACAAAATGCAAAAATAAAAGATGTCTAGAAATTTCTAGACATCTTTTATTTTTGCATTTTGTTTAATTTATTTTGTATTAATCAGCATAGTTTTTGAAGTAG
>JAZNEY010000096.1:0-10611 GCA_045588795.1 Clostridia bacterium
ATAATATTCCAAGCCAAAATGCAATATAAGTTACTATTATGTATCTTATAGTATAATTTTTTATTTTATCGTTCGAATTCATATTATTTACTCCCTCAATATTTACTTACAAAAATTATAACATAAAACTTTAATTATTGCATCTAAAATAAAGTTTAAGTAAAATAATAAAATGGCACCGAGACGTGTGCTTGTCTTGATACAAGTGGTGTCGCTTCGCTCGAACAGACAAGTACATGTCTAAAAAAACTAAAATAGATAAAACAAAAAGAGAATTAGACAGAACAATCTAATTCTCTTTTTTCATTAGTTTCAAAAATTTGCAACTATGTTTTTTGATTGATTATATTATGGTGTTAGTCTGTCTGGACCACGGAATAAAAACATTGATTCTTTTAGCGTTGGAAGTTCAAGCAAATTCATTGTCATTCTGTCAACACCTATTCCAAAGCCACCGTGAGGAGGACAGCCATATTTGAAGAATTGCAAATAGAACTCTACATCTTTATCAAGACCCTTTTCTTCTGCTTGTTTCTTTAATATATCGTACCTATGTTCTCTTTGTGCACCAGTTGTGATTTCAACCCCTTTCCAAATAAGGTCATACCCCTGAGGCACTCCGTCTTTTCTCAAATGATAGAAGGCTCTTTTTCTTGGGCCAAAGTCTGTTATAAAGATGAACTCGTGTCCGTATTCTTCCATTGCAAATTTTTGGCAAAGTTTTTCTGCCTCTGTTGAAAGGTCATCTCTTTCACTTTCTGGCATAGTATAACCATATCTCTTTTCGAGTTCAGCATAAAGGTCTGCAAGTTTAATTCTTGGGAATGGTAGTTTTGGAACAACAACTTCAACCCCAAAAACCTCTTTGATCTGCTCGCCATATTTATCTTTCAAAGAAGATAATGCATAAGCAATCATTTCTTCTTCCATCTGCATAACATCTTCAAAAGACTCTATGTTTGAAAATTCAAGGTCGAATCCTGTAAATTCCGTTGTGTGCTTTCTCGTGTATGACTTTTCAGCCCTAAAAACAGGCCCACACTCGAATATTCTGCCAAGACCCGAAGCCATAGCCATTTGCTTATAAAATTGTGGGCTTTGAGCCAAATATGCCTTTGTATCGAAGTATTTAACTTCAAAAACATCTGAACCGGACTCAGATGCAGCACCAATAAGTTTTGGTGTATGGATTTCAATAAATTCTTTTTCAATTAAAAATTTTCTCATTGAATTCACAAATTCTGTTTGAACCTTGAATAAAAGAAGATTCTTGTCAAGTCTTAAATCTATCCACCTATAATTCAATTTATGGTCGATATCACTATCCTCTGCAATTGGGTTAGCCTCTGCCGTGCTTGTTACTTCTGCATCTTCAACAAGAATTTCTTGTCCACCCATTTTAACATATTCGCTTTTTACAAGTTCACCCCAAACTTTAATTGTTGCCCCCGGCAAAAGGTGCGATAGTTTTTCGCCAACTTCTGGGTGCAAGCCCTTTTCAACAGTTAGTTGAACTTTTCCAGAAAAGTCTTTTAGAACAATGAACTGCATAGACTTTTTGTCCCTTATAGTTTCAATCATTCCTTGTACGCAAACTTTTCCAACTTCTAATTTTGAAATTTGTGTTGTCATATTTTTCTCCTTTTCTTGCACTAAAACAAAAATCGCCCTAGTGCATATTTTTTATGCATTAGGACGAATAATATTATCCGCGGTGCCACCTAATTTGTTACAAAAATGTAACCACTTTAAGTTTCTTTTTAATTGTCTTTTGACTGGAAAAATAGTGTCACTGTGAAGAGATGCCCCTCCACCCATTTCTCTCGTAGCGTCTAGTGAAATTATATATTGAATTTATATTATTGTCAAGCAGAAATTTTAAGCCTCGCCCTGCTCTTCGCTTGATGAGGTGTAAATACCGTTTTTAATTCGCTTTTCATCAAGTTCAATATGTGGCCTATACACCTTGTTCATAACAAAACTGAACTTTTCTGCATTGTCTTTCATACTTGACCTTGCTCTGTCAAACCTTTTACCTATAAGATATCTTTCAATAACCTTGACATCTTGAGGCGTAACTTTTCTAAGCGAACTATCAATTCCAAAAACCTCAATAAACAAGCAATTGTCTGGAATTTTAATCTGTTTAATGTCGCTTGTGTAAACCTCTTTGTCGACTGAGGAAATTCTTCCATGGTTGTCTACAAAATAAAATCTAGCAAAAAATCTGAAACTTATAATGTTGTTCATTTTTCACCCCAAATTTTTTTTCATTATACCAAACCGCAAAACCCCCTGTCAACGATATTTTAAAAAAGGCGGAGAAAATTTCTCTGCCTACGATATTTCATTTTTTGCATTTTTAACAATTGTTTAACTTTTGTTAAAAACTATTCTACATCAACATTTAAAATATAACCATATCTTCTATAAAATGTTTCAGCACCAAGCCTTGTATAGAACTCTTCGACCGTAACCCCATCACATTGTAAAATTATATTATTAATTTTTAACTGCTGTTTAGTGTAGTTAAAGAGATTTTTAACTATGCAAGAACCATACCCGTGTCTCCTGTACTGTGGCAATACCGAAACATTGTGAATATGTGCGGTCTTTTTGTCGTAGTATACACTACCAGCGCCAATTAAAATTTCACCATCATAAAAAGTGAAATGCTCTATTTTTTTAAAGCCATAATTTTTGCCAAAATCTTCTTTAAGTTCAATTGCATACTCTGGACTAAAACACTCTGCAACCGTAAGCCCAAAGTCATCATACTTTGAAATATCATCAATATGCAAAACTTTAAGGTTGTAATCCCAAACCGCTTCTTTCTTTATTTTTTTAAGTCTCATCCACGCTTCATTGTCAAATCTTTCAAAATGATTTTCATACAAAATATCAAGCATCTTTGTGCTGAAATATTTATCATCTAGATACACAGCCGGTTTTCTTTTTTTCGAAAGAAAAAATGCAATTGTCTCTTGCAGAAAAGTCCTATATTTTAGTTCGCATTCCTCTTCGCTTTTACCATCAATGTTATAAGGAAAGGCGTGGTTCCAGATATTACCTGTAACCGTTTTGTTGAAAGTATATATTGCTTCACCGGTGTCGAAAAGTTGATTGAAAAATATATCGTTTTCAAGATTATAGAAATCCAAAATAAATTTGTCAGGCCTTTTCATAAAACGCACTCACCTCCCTATTTTGATTTAGTATAACATACAACTTTAAAAAAACTTAATAAAAAACCCAAGAAATAGAAAATTTCTTAGGTTTTTATAACTTATTGTTTATTCTTGCTCACCAGCCTCTTCTTCGGTTTTTATACTCGCCATTTCGTTTAAGGCATTTGATAGCGTACAAAGTTTTTTGTATGTCGCATATTGTTTGACTGTATAAAATCTGCCATCAATACCTCTTGCTTCTACATCTCTTTCAATATGAAAGGCTATGAATGAAGCATCTTCACTGCTCATCATATCAGAAAAACTTTCAAGTTCGCGATTTAGCACCAAACGCATTTGCTTTTCAATTCTTGCATCAACAGCTTTATCAACCGTACTTTTTGAAAGAGACAGTTGTAATTCGTCTGCACAACAGCTTCTTTCAAGTTCAGTCAGCACAACAGCATTCAACATTTCTGAAAGATAGGTTTTTCTTGTTAAAAGCATTTCAAACAGTATAAATCTTTCATACGGACTTGACTCTTCAAACACAGAAAGATATGTGCTCTTTTGCAAATGTCTTTGCAATTCTCGTTTTGACCTATTTCTGAAACTCCCCTTTTCAAGTTCCTCACAAAAAAATCTTGTATAATACCTATTCATTCTGTCATTTACAGTCTTTACTGCTACCGAATGTTCTTTACCCATTATAACCTCTTATTAATGTGCAGAAGTATCTTCGCCATTAGATTGTTTATTTTTTAGATTTTGCACAGCATAACGAAGAGCACCACGAACAGTAGACTCTGCAAAGTCTTGATTATTAGTAAACTTAATTAGTTTTGGACCCTCGTAGGTACGAGCAGAATCCTCTACGCTAAAACCAAGTTTTACACCATCATAAAGGCCACGAGCACTGCAATCATCATCTTTAATATCCTTTACTACCGGAGCAATAACCTCTTCAACAATTGGAACAATTGCCTTAATGCAAGCCTTTTGCATATCACAAGTTTTGTTACCATCACCCCTATAATAATCGTTTCCTACTTGGATTGCATACACGCCTCTAGCCTCACTTGGATAGTATGTTTTTGATGAATAATATCCGTTCATAATGCCACTAATGATTTCAGCAACCTGTCTGCAAGCCTCTTCATTTTCTTGGAAGTATAGTCCAAGTAGTATAACGGAATCACTTTTGCAAGCCAATTTTTCTACTTCCTTTTTGTACACGAAGCGTCTAATTTCTTTTTCACTGAATTTCCCATAAGCACTAAGTGCTTTGCCAAGTTTAACAACATTGGAATTTACCTTTTCCGCAAATTTTCTTTCTCTGTCTTTTCTTTCTTCAAGTGGTGTCTTTTTTGCCATTTTAATTTCCCCTATTATATAAAATTTTTTAAAGTGTGTCGTAAAATCAATCATAACACAAAACACTACATTTGTCAATATGGGCAATTAATAATGAATAATTAAAATAAAAGGAAGAGGTTCAACCTCTTCCTTTTTAACTAATCATTATGTGAACGAGCCTCTTTACTTGATTGCGACAAATTGTTCGGAACTATAGTTATAAACCTATTTGGCTCTTTGTTTTGACTTTCAGTCTTAACATCACCTCTTCCCTCAAGTGCTAGGTGAATTATCTTTCTTTCATAGGCGTTCATAGGCTCAAGTTTTGAAACTCTTCTTTCTCTAACAGCCTTATCTGCCATTCTATGAGCAAGAACTTTGAGTGTTCCTTCTCTTTTTTCTCTGTAACCTGAGCAATCACAAAAGACTCTTCTAGATTCGCCTCTGCCCTTACCTTTGTTTATAATTTGCGATAGCAAATATTGAACTGCGTCAAGCGTATCCCCCCTTTTGCCAATAAGAGTTCCAATATCTGCACCAGCAAAGTCAATTTTAACACCTGCCTCATCTTCTGTAACAGTGGCAACAACTTTTAAATTAGTCTTTTCTATAAATTCATTTACAATTGCCTCTGTTTCTGTTGTCTCTGCATTAGGGTCGTTAACTACAAGTCTAACCTTTGCCTTATCAAATAAACTTCCCTCGCTTAACACAGCAATTTTAACTTCATCTCTTGTAACGCCAAGTTTAAACAGTCCAATTTCAATTGCTTGCTCTACATTCTTTGCACTAACTTCTATTGAATTCATAATATTCTCCTTAATTTACATCTTGCCACTGATTGATTTATAGTTAACCATTCGTGGTTTTTCATTTTTTACAACTTTCGCTTGGCGAACAGCCTCTTTCTCTGCCCAAGCCAAATATTTCTCTTCTTCGCCTCTTGTAAGTTTATTTACAAGGAAACTTGTTGCAAAGTTTGTTATAATTCCAATTATCGAACTTGCAATCAAATAAATACCAAACGAAGCAGAGTTTGTAAGTGCGAATATAACCATCATTGCAGGAAGCAATATTCTCATAAAGTTCATTGTTTTCTGCATTTGCATTTCTTGTTCAGATTGTTGTTTTAAAGCGTTTGCCTTTTTAGACTTATTTTGCAACTCACTCAAATACTGAGATAAGAATGATAGAACACCCGCCATAATTGCAAGAATGAAATATCCATTCCAACCATCTTTACTGTCAATTAGCTTAGCCATTACTGTGTTGTATGATTCTTCACTTATATAAAGTTCACTTGTTTCATCAAAATATTGTTTGTATTCTTTCTTGTTCGCACTTGTTGCAACCTTATTTAGGTCAGAATATTCTGGGACAATTGAAACATATGAGTCTTTCGCCCAAATGTTTTCTACCCAAAGCCATTTTGACTTGCCAGCAAGTTCATCATACTGCACAACTACTGCATTTTCTGCAAGTTCCACACTTCCACTTTCTTCAAGTGTTATAGTGTAAGTGTGTTCAAGCGTTCTGTATTGGTCAAGCATCTTGTATGCAGAAATATCTCTTAGTGTATTAAAGAAAGAGATAAATACAATCAAAGTTAAAACCAAGTTCAACAATGTAAATACACAAGTTCCCACCATACTGTATCCCTCTCTCTTATAAAGAGCAGATACCGCTTGGTTTGCGGAATCTCGATTGTTTTTATACTTTGCATTTATTTTTGCAACTTGACCACTTAATCTTTTTTGAATAAAGTTGTTTTTTCTGCTTAGATACCTGTTGTAAAATTCAAGTGGTAAAACTATCAATTTGACAAATACGGTAAATAACAAAATAGTCCAACCATAATTTCCAATCCAACTTTCAAACCAGTTAAAAAGATTAAACCAAAGACCAGATGGCTGTATGATTTCCTCTCTTAACACAAAGTTAATTACATTAACCATTTATAATCTCCTTTCAAATTTTGAGGCACAGGGTCCAATCGATTGCTCGATTTCTTTGCGCAACGAAGAAGTCTCAACACGAAAAGCCAAACCCCTTTAAAAGCCCCAAATCTTTCAATTGCAATAAGTGCATAATTTGAGCAAGTTGGGCACATTTTACATTTTGATGGGTTTGATTTCGACCATTTTTGATAGAGTTTAATTGTTTTTATCAATAATTTTTTCATAAAAAATTTATGTAATAAAAAACCTAGTGCGATTAATTTTTAGGTTAACGCATTAGATTTTCTTAACAACTCCAATATAGTTTTGTTGATTTCTTCAAATGTCGCACATTCAATACCTTGTCTTGCTACTACAATTAAATCATATGCAGGCGAAAGGTTCGGAACATATTTTCTGACAGATTCCCGAATAAGTCGCTTTATACGATTTCTTACAACACTTTTGCCAATCTTTTTTGTTACAACAAGGCCTATTTTTGCAGTCTTGTACTTTTTAGGGGCAACAATAAGCATTAGATGTTTCCCCTTAAAAGCCTGACCCTTTTTAAAGACATAGGTAAATTGCGTGTTGCGTTTCATTCTTAACTGTTTAGTTAACATCAATTTCCCTTAAATCTTAGTAAGTTAATCTTTTGCGACCTTTGTTACGGCGTCTTTGTAGCACATTTCTGCCACCCTTTGTAGACATTCTTTTTCTAAAGCCATGAACTTTATTTCTAGTTGCTTTTTTAGGTTGGTATGTTCTTTTCATCTTCACATCTCCTTATATTAGTTTTATTAATGCCCGGGTAGCAAGCCACTCGAAGCCTTAAAATCAATGTTTGTATTATAAATTAAAACCTGCATTTTGTCAACACTTTCGTGGTGAAATATCTTAATAATAATTGACAAGTAATTAATTTGTGATAAAATAATGACAAGATTTTGTTTTAATTTAGGGGAGAAAAATATCTTATGTCATTATTCGACTTAAATTCTACAATAGTCGCAATAGCAACTCCAATCGGGGTTGGCGGAATTTCAATAGTAAGATTGAGTGGCTCATCTGCCTGCAAGATTGCAGACACTCTTTTCCTTTCTAAAACAAACAAAAGACCAAGCGAGTTTCGAAAAAGAGATTTGGTTTTTGGAGATTACACCAGCGAAAGTGTAAAAGATGAATGTCTGTGCGTTGTCTTTGACGCTAACAGTTTTACTGGTGAAGAAACTGTTGAATTTCACGCACATGGTGGAATTAAAATCACCGAGCATATTGTAGAGGACTGCATTAAAAGAGGCGCAAGACTTGCAAAGAACGGAGAATTTTCTCTTCGAGCCTACATTAATGGAAAGATGAGTGTCTGCGAAGCCGAGGGAATGATTGATATGATAAACGCCGAAAGTGATGCCGAATTAAAAGCAGGACACACAATTATGAAAGGCGGACTTACAAAAAAGGTGGAAGATTTACAAGCAAAAGTTACCGACCTTTTAAGTGAAGTAGAAGTTTCATTTGACTATCCAGAAGAAGATATTGAATATATTGCTCAAAATGCTATTGATGAAAAAGTTGATGGACTTATTGAAGATATTGAAATTCTTGCAAACACATACAATGCAGGTGCCATTATTAAAAACGGAATAAATGCTTGTTTAATTGGAAAGCCTAATGTTGGAAAAAGTTCACTTTTAAATGCACTTTTAAATCGTGAGAAAGCAATTGTTACCAATATCGCTGGTACGACAAGAGATGTTATAGAAGACGCTTTTGAAGTCAACGGAATTAAAGTAAATATCTTAGATACCGCCGGCATAAGACAAACTAATAACATAATCGAAAGAATGGGAGTAGATAAATCTATTGCGTTAATCAGCCAAGCAGACATTGTTCTCTTCATAGTTGACAGTTCTGCCCCACTAGACTCACAAGATGCTCAAATTTTAAAATTTTTACAAGGCAAAAAATATTTAACTGTATACAACAAATGCGACAAAATTAAGCCAGCCGACAGAAAAAAAGATGGAATTTATACTTCCACTAAAACCGGCGAGGGGATTGATAATTTAAAGGCCACAATCTATAACTCAATCATTGGACAAAATGTTGTTTCCGGCGGTCTTGTCATAACAAATTCAAGACACAAAGATTGCCTGCTTCGTGCAAAACAAGCACTTGAAACTGCAAAGGCAAACCTCAAAAGCCACACCCTCGACCTTATTGCAATAGACTTAAACGAGGCATTTTATTGCCTCGGAGAAATAACCGGAAACACCTCAAATGAAACTATTTTAGATGCTATATTTAGCAAATTCTGTTTAGGAAAATAAGCAAATGAGAAAAAAATATAATTATGATGCAATCGTAGTTGGTGCAGGCCACGCAGGTTCAGAAGCCTCTCTTGCTCTTTCTGGCATGGGGAAAAGCACTCTTCTTATAACCCTTGACTATAATGCAATTGCATTCCTTGCTTGCAACCCATCTATTGGAGGAACAGCCAAAGGTCAACTCGTTAGCGAGATTGATGCACTTGGCGGACAAATGGGAATCAATGCAGATGCAACAATGCTTCAACTCCGTATGCTTAATGAAAGCAAAGGCCCAGCAGTGCAAAGTCTTAGGGCTCAAGTAGATAAAAATCTTTACCACAGAAGAATGGAAGAAACGCTTCTAAAAGCCGACAACTTAAAAGTTGTTGAAGATGAAGTCGTAGATATCCTAACCGAAAACGGGGCTGTTTGTGGTGTCGTTACCGCAAGCGGAACGACCTATAAAGCAAAGGCTGTTGTTATTTGTACTGGTGTTTATTTGAACAGCAGAACCATAACTGGCGAAGTTATAAAAGACGAGGGGCCTGCCGGATTTAAAAATGCAAAGGGTTTGACTGAAAGTCTAATTCGCTTAGGTTTTCAAATTAAAAGATTTAAAACAGGAACTCCACCAAGACTTGAAAAACATTCAATTGACTACACAAAGTTTGAAGAGCAACTCGGTCAAGATAACATTCGAACATTCTCTTATCTTTCAACTGAGCCTCCAAAGAACATTGCAAGTTGCTATCTTGGATTTACAAATGAAAAAACACATCAAATAATTTTGGACAACTTAGATGTTGCTCCTATGTACAGTGGAACAATCACAGGTGTTGGACCAAGATATTGCCCAAGCATTGAAACAAAGATTGTCAGATTTAAAGATAAAGACAGGCATCAATTATTCCTTGAGCCAGAAACGTTGGAAAACAATGAAATTTATCTTCAAGGTATGAGCACTTCTATGCCGGCAGAAATTCAAGAGCAGATGGTGTCATCAGTCGCAGGACTTGAAAACGCAAAAATTGTTAAAATGGGCTATGCTATTGAATATGATGCAATTGAGAGCACAGACCTCTATCCAACTCTTGAATTTAAAAAGATAAAGGGCATTTTCACAGCCGGTCAAATAAATGGGACAAGCGGATATGAAGAGGCGGGTGCACAAGGAATACTTGCCGGAATGAATGCAAGTTTATATATTGACAACAAACCACAAATTATCCTGCCAAGAGACAGCAGTTATATTGGAGTTTTAATTGATGACCTTGTTACAAAAGGCACCAACGAGCCATATCGAATGATGACCAGCAGAGCCGAGTACAGACTACTTCTCCGCCAAGACAATGCAGATTTAAGACTTACAAAATATGGAATTGAGGCGGGACTTGTAACAAAGCAAAGAGAAAATGTTTTAAGAATGAAAGAAAGCGAACTTGAAAGTGCAAAGCCAATTTTAAAATCAATATTGAAACCAACCAAAGAACTAAACGACTTTTTAAAGGAAATGGGAGAAAACGAAGTTACAACAGGAATTGCAGTTGAAACTCTTATTAAAAGAAAAAATATCACAGCACAGTTGTTGAATGAAAGATTTGGATTATTTGAATATTTTTCAAGTGATGCAATAAACACAATAAATATCGAAACCAAGTACAGTGGCTATATTGAAAAAGAAAAACAAACAGTTGAGAAAAACAAACGCTTTGAAAACTTGACAATCAGCCCTAACTTCGATTATTCTAAAATAAAGGGACTAAGACTGGAAGCACTTCAAAAACTTCAAGACATAAAACCGCTAACTGTTGGCCAAGCATCAAGAATAAGCGGTGTAAGCCC
>JAZNEY010000097.1:0-9596 GCA_045588795.1 Clostridia bacterium
ACATTAAAAATTAAAAGCTTGACTATTTTGAGGTTGTACTACGCCGAAATATTTATAAAAACAAATGAAACAAACAATACTAATGGTACTCAAATATTAGAGGGAGACACAACAGATGAAAGTTGAATTTAACAAAGATAAGGAAACAGTTGAAAGAATTCAAGCAGGTCTTAAAGCAAAGGGGGGCTATTGCCCTTGCAAACTGCAACGAACAGAAGATAACAAATGTATGTGCAAAGAATTTAAAGAACAAATTGCAGATCCAAATTTTGAAGGATATTGCCATTGTAGATTGTATTACAAACATAAATAGGAGGATAATATAAATGAACGAAATAAATGTAAATGAAGAAAATTTTGAAAGTGAAATTTTAAATAGTAACATTCCAGTATTGCTAGACTTCTGGGCTCCTTGGTGTGGACCTTGTAAAATGCTATCAACCATTGTTGAAGAAATTGCAGATGAATACACTGGAAAAATCAAGGTTGCAAAAATTAACACTGATGAAAATGAATCTCTTGCACTTGAATTTGGAATAAACAGCATTCCTGCCCTATTCCTAATAAAAGATGCACAAGTCGTTAAAACTTCTATCGGTTATAAAACAAAACAAGAACTTATCCAACATTTTGAATTAGATAAAATTTGAAATTTATAAATGGAGATTTCTATGAAATACATTATCGCTTTGGATTTAGATGAAACATTATTAAAAGATGACAAAACATTATCCGAAAGAAACAAGCTTGCCATTGCCAAATGTAAAGAAATGGGTGCAATTATTACTATTTCTTCTACCCGTGGCTACGGCTCCTGCGAAGAAATTGCAAAAGAAATTTCAGCAGACTACGTTTGTTGCCACTCTGGCAATATGATTGTTGATGTTTCTAACGAGAACATTGTTTATAAAAAAGGTTTCAATAAAAGTGAATTAACATCAATGATAAATACATTTTCACATTTCACAAAAAACATTATTGTTGATTCTGTGAAAAATTTGTATGGTGGAATTGGTGATGAAACAGCCAAATACTGGGGAGTTCTTCCACTTCCCCTTGACAAAATACCAAACAAAGAAATTTTTAAAATGTGCGTTTGGTACGACAATAGTTTTAGAAAAAATATAGAACAATATTGCAACACACATAATTTTATTTGCAGACCAATGAGAGGTGCCCCATTTATGCTGATAACCCCTCAGGATAGTGATAAATTTTATGCTTTGGAACACCTTGCAAAATTGTTAAATATTAAACTAGAAAATGTAATTGTTTTTGGTGATGATGACAGCGACTCATTATCCATACAAAAAGTCGGTATTGGCGTTGCAATGGCAAACTCAAACGAAAGAGTTTTAAAAATAGCAAAAAACATCACTAGCACCAACAATAATGATGGTGTCGCAGAATTTTTAGAAAATATGTTTTCGATATAATTTTACAAAAAAATAAGCATTAGTCAAACTAATGCTTATTTTTTTGGAGCTGTTAACCGGACTTGAACCGGTGACCTCCGCCTTACCAAGGCGGTGCACTACCGACTGTGCTATAACAGCATATAAGCCCATACAAATGGGCTACTTATATACTACTCATTTTCAGAATATTCATCATTTGAGCTTGTCGCAGATTCAACAATTTCCAACAATTCCTCACTAGATATCCTTGTGTATGGCATTGTGGTTGTACCTTTTTCTTTAACAGAGTCTTGCAATATGTAAGTCTCCCTAACTGGAAATGCTGGAACATCTGTTGGAACAGTATTTCCAATAACTATTGCATTCTCAGGATCAATGTGAAGCCCTTTAAATAATTCTTCAAAAAATTTAGGATTAGCTTTCGTAAAATGGCAATCTGAATTATATGTAATAAAATCAAAATCTTCAACATTTAATCCGCAATACCTTATTTTTTTATCCACAGCAACCTTTGGAAGAAATGGGTCAGTCGCAATTACCAATCGATCCCCTCTATCTTTTAATTTTTTTACAACTTTCGACATCGCAGGCTTTGGCTTAAAAGCTACCAATACTTTATCAAAATCGTTGTCAAAAAACTCACCAAACTCTTTTTCTATCGCATCTACTGGAACACCAATTAATGTAGATAACACTTTAAAAAACTGGTTGCCAATTGTATCACTGCCATCAACGATTTCCATTGCCATCATTGACTTGTGCATAGCTGGGACAAAAACATCTTTGTCAATGCCAAACTTTTTGTTGAATCTTTTTAATAGTTCCCCAAAAAGAATTTTGTAAAACATAGTAGACTCTTCTTCAATTAAAGTTCCATCAAGATCGAAAATAATATCCATTTTGTTTTCCCCCGTAAAACCTAAAAATAGAACAAAACCCCCAAATTAATGGGGTTTTTCCTCTTTTGTAGGATTAACAAAAAATTTTTGCTAACACTTATATTATATATGATTATATCTTTTTTGTCAATAATTAAATCTATTTAAGTTTTACTTCTTCTTACAAAGAATATGTATTCTTCCAGCATTTTCAAGGTCTGTTAGTGGTTCAAGATTAACATCAACATATTGAATGTCAACAAATCCCGCCTTTTCAAGCGCCTCAACAATTTGTTCAGTTGGGAAACTTGTCTCAATCATTGTATCCGCAGTCTTTCTGTATAATGTTTCGGACTCTCTAATATAATACACTTCATCCATAACACAAGCATCAAATTGTCTTTTAACACTTTGTACATAGTCAAGAGTGTAATCTTGTTCAAATGAAACAAAATTCCAATCTTTCATTTTCTTGTCTGTGTAAAAGTCAAACACAAACAACCCACCCTTTTCCAAATGATTATTTACAACTTTAAAGAATGTTTCCCAATCAACAAACTTTAAGAACATATTTATAACATCATGGTTACAGGTTACAAGGTCAAACTTTCTTTTTAAGTCAAATTTGTACAATTCTTTTACCTTTATAAAATTTATGTTTTTAAATTTGCTTCTTACAAGCTGTAAGTAGCCCTCTGCATTGTCAACACCAACACAATCTTTCACAAAGTTGCTCATAACATTTAGGAATTCACCAGAACCAGAACACACATCTAAAACACTGTTAACAGCGATTTTTTCTTGCTCAAATTTTTTCTTTAAATTATTAGCGAGCTTAAAAGATAAATAACCCTGTCTTCTGCTCCATGCCTCTGCATACCACACATCAAAGTTAAACTTGGCACCAATTTCTTTTAATTTTTTTTCATTCTCTTTTGCTAGTGCTAAATCCTTTTCCATAACTTTCTCCAAATTTTTAATTGTTATAGTTTAAGTATAATTAATATTCGCCCGACTGTCAAATGTTTATAACTACTTGCAAAAATTTGTCAAATATTATGCTAAAATTTTTACCTCATTAAAATTCAAAAAAATGTAATAAAATTCCCAATTTTTAATTTTATTGCTAACAACTTATTTAAAATAAGGGCAATTTTTATACAATTTTGACAACTTGACCTCAGTGCAAGTATTTAATCATAGGAAAACCCCTCATTATTCCCGCCCGAAAAATATTAAACAAAAACGCGTAAAATTTTACGCGTTTTTACTACATTTCTTTTCTATCATCAATCGCTTTTAAAAGTGTAACCTCATCAGTAAATTCAATATCTGCACCCATAGAAACACCTTGTGCAAGTCTTGTAACTTTTACTCCAAGAGGTTTTAAAAGTCTTGCAATATACATTGCAGTTGCCTCACCCTCAACATCTGTATTGGTTGCCATAATCACTTCTGTGATACCCTCAGTTTGAACTCTTTTTAATAATTCGTTAATGCGTATTTCATCAGGCCCTCTGCCGTTAAGCGGACTAATTGTTCCGTGCAGTACATGATAACCAACACTGTTTCCCTTTATCTTCTCAATAATACTAACATCTTTGGGGTCAGCAACAACACAAACAATTTCACTTTTAAAATTCTCACAATGATGACAAGGATCAGTGTCTGTATAATTTCCACAAATAGAACAAAACTTCACTTGCTCTTTTACATTTAGAATACTTTCAGCAAATTCCTTTGCCTCTTCCTTATCCATATTAATGATATGATATGCATACCTTGCCGCTGTCTTATTTCCAACTCCCGGTAATTTTGAAAAACTATTTACCAATTTACCAATAGGCTCAATAAAGTTTGCCAATTACATCAATCCTCCAAACTTACCCATTTTCTCTTTTTTAATAGCATCAACTTTTTGTGATGCATCATTAAATGCAACAACAATTAAATCTTCAAGCATTTCAACATCTTCTGGATCAACCATATCTGGGTTAATCTTTAAAGAAACCAAATCTTTATTTCCATTCATAACAACTTTAACTAGACCATTTGAAGCAACGCCCTCAACCTCACTTTCTTCAACTTCTTGTTGCGCCCTCATAGCCTCTTCTTGCATCTTTTGCGCTTGTCTCATCAATGCCTGCATATTTGGTTGTCCACCACCAAATCTTCCAAAATTTCCCATTTTAAATCTCCTTATTTTACAATTAATTTATTTCCTATTATTTCTTTTAACTTATTCACCAAAACATCAGAATCATTTTCAATAAGTTTTATTTCAAGTTTTAGCCCGCGCTTTTTAAAATAGTTATCAAGCACCTGCCTTGCGTTTGCATCTTCAAGTGATTTAGTAACAGAATTCAACACAATCTCCATTGTAAATGTATCACCATTTAACGCTATCGACTTTACATCTGAAACACTTGAATAAATAAGCATTTCTGAATTTGTTCTTAAATCTTTTAAAAGTTCGCCATATACAGTTTGTGCTGTTACAACTTTTTTTTCTTGATTAGGCCTTGCTAAAATTTGGCTTATTTTTTTTTTATCTTCAAGCGGAGCTTGAAGTTTTTTCTCTAACTGTTCTATTCTTTCTTCTAGTGTTATCGCATTCATTGCTTTAATAACACTTGTTTCTAAAACTATTTTTGGTTGAACACTATATCTTAATTCTTGCTCAACCATACTTAATTCTTCTATTGCACGGACTATTACAGTATAATTTTCTTTTACAGCTTGTCTTTGCATCTTCTCAAATACATCTTTTGGAACAACAACCATTTCATTTGCTTTGCTAGGAACTGTCATTATAACAAGCAGGTCTCTAAAATATGATATCAAATCTTTGCTTAATACAAGCGGAGGTTTCCCCTCATTTAAGATTTTGTCCAGTTCACACAAAACCTTTCCCATATCTTTTTGCAGTACACCCTCTGCAATTTCATACAATTGCTCTTTTTCAATCGAACCAATCACATTAACAACATTTTCATATGTCAAATTATCATTTGAATATGAAATAACCATATCCGCAATCGAAAGAGAATCTCTTACACTTCCATCTCCCGCCCTTGCAATAAGCTGAACAGCTTTATCATCAAATTTGATTTTACTGTCTTTAAATATCTTTTTTAACAATTCAACTATTTTGTCTGTTGAAACTAGTTTGAAGTCAAACCTCATACACCTTGAAAGAATAGTTGCAGGCAGTTTATGAACCTCTGTTGTTGCGAGTATAAACACCACATAATTTGGAGGCTCTTCCAAAGTCTTTAAAAGAGCATTAAATGCTGATGTACTAAGCATATGAACTTCATCAATAATAAATACTTTATACTTGCCATTAACAGGTGGATATTTTACAATTTCACGAAGTTCTCTTATTTCATCAACACCATTATTACTTGCAGCATCTATTTCAAGAATGTCTAGATTTTGTTCTGCCTTTCCTTTGCAACTTTCACACTTACCACACGCTGACCCGCCGACAGGATTTTTGCAATTTATACTTCGTGCAAAGATTTTAGCAGTTGTTGTCTTTCCTGTTCCTCTGCTCCCACAAAACAAGTAGGCATGACCAATCTTGTCTGATGCAATTTGATTGATTAATGTCTTTGTAATGTGGTCTTGGTCAACCACCTCACCAAACCTTTGAGGTCTATATTTTCTGTAAAGTGCTAAGTAACTCATTTAGTTCTTTCCTTTTAGTTTATTTTTTATTCTTTGTATTGTATTGTCTATACTTTTAGGCGTTCTATTTAAAAGTTTAGCAATTTGAGATTGTTTTAAGCCCTCTAAGTATAAATTTAAAACGCTTTGCTCAAATCCGGATAGGTTTATTATAATAGATGATGTTTGCTCTTCTTTTTCAAACCTATCAAGAACTATTTCTTCTGGTGTCAATGGATGAACTAATTCCATACCGCTTTCACCCTTTTCTTCAACCTCCTCCGCGGATAAAGAAATTGAAGTGTTAAGCGCCCAATTTTTTTTGCTGTTTGCCTTTTCTATCGCATCTAAAATTTGTCTCCTTGCACAAAGTAAAACAAATGCTTTAAATGCGTTACTATCGGTATCTCCCCTTGTTTCATCATACTTATCTATGCCATCTAGAAGCCCAATCAATCCCTCTTGACACAAATCTTCCACACTGCCACCAACAATAAAGAACTTTTGTGCAATCTTTTTAACTTCGGGCATCAATCTTTCAATGATGATTTCTTTATTTTCACTTGATAATTTCATTTAACTATTTTCCTAAGTTATTTCTTTGTCTCACTGCCTCATACACAACAATTCCCGCACTAACAGATGCGTTGAGCGAGTTTATTTTTCCAAACATTGGAATTGAAACAACTCCATCTGCAAGTTTCTTTGTAAGTTTGCTTACACCAAAGCCCTCAGAGCCAACAACCAGAGCAATATCTCCCGTAAGCGAAGTTTTATACATTTCTGCTCCGTCCATATCTGCAACAAAAACAAAAACTCCCATTTCTTTCAGTCTTTTTATTTCATCATTAATATTTGTAACTCTTGCAACTTTTACTCTTGAAACCGCACCAGCAGAAACTTTTGCAACAGTTTCATTAACAGGAACTGCTCTATGCTTTGGGATAATCACACCAGACACCCCGGCACATTCTGCGACCCTTAAAATACTTCCAAGATTATGCGGGTCCTCAATCCCATCAAGTATAATCAGTAACAAATCCTCGCCTTTTTGTTTTGTGCTGTCTATAATTTCTTCAACGGTTGAATATTTAAAATCACTTGTAAATAAAATAACACCTTGATGTTTTTTTGTAACAGATTGTTCATCTAAAACCTGCTTGTTCGCATATTGAATTTTAACGTTTCTTTTCTTTGCAAGAGAAATAAGTTCTGAACACTCTACCCCGTTTTGTACAAGCAATTTATCTATTGTTGTTTCTGTTTGCAAAGCCTCACGGCAAGCATTTTTTCCCTCTATTTTCATATTTTACTCCATACATTTATTTAAAAAATATTCTAATCTTTCATAATTCTTTGTTAGATACAAATATCCAATTAGTGCTTCAAACGCAGTTGCGTGCCTGTACTCTTCTATTGAAAAATTTTTCGCTTTGCTATGAATGTTTGCGTTTCGAGCCCTGTGAACAATATCATTTTCCTCTTCTGTAAGTTCATCATAAACTTTAAAAAGCATTTCTCTTTGAGAGTGTGCATTCACAAGTTTTGAGGTCGCAGAATTCAAGCCATTAACCTTTGAAGTAGACAATTTTAGTTTTTCAGTTTTTACAAAAAGAGAAAAAAAACTGTCGCCAACAAAAGCCAAAACCAACGGGTTTAACTGCCTTGCATCCATTCTGGATAGCCTTGTTTTTAAAATATCTTCCAATGTTTTCATATCAATGAAATTATATCAAATTCAATACAAAATTGCAACAATAATTATAAAAGAAAAACCACTGGTTACACACTTAGATTATAAAAAACAGGGGGCTTTAACTAGCCCCCTCTTTCCACTTATTTAACAATTATTATCCTTTAAATATTTATCAAGATATTCTTCCCAATCTTTTGCATTTTCTTCTTTAAATAATTGCCTCAAAAATGCAATCATAAAGTTGTGCCTTTCTTTTGCCTCTTCCCTGCCAGATTCAGTAAGCATAAGCCCTTTCAGTTTTAAAAGTTTTTCAAACACATGACAAGTTGCACTTTCTGCACACTTCCTTGTGTATTTGCTGGCATCCATATCCTCAACCGGCCAAGAATCTTTGTAGAAAAACTCATTTCCGTGTTTCAATGAATATTTATGAGTCCTTAGAAGTCCATTTGCTCCTATTGCATCACACATATCAGCATCAGAGACAATTTTCCCCTCAATAGTTTGCGGACTTTTCCCTTTCAATCTTTTTGTATAGCCAATGTTTGCAACAATATCTAAAACCGTACTTTTTGTTTTTTCATCTGCACCAATTTCGTTTAAAATCCTGTTTGTGTTTGTTAGTTGTTCTTGATTTTGATTTCCAAACAATTTGTAATCATCTGCATCATGTAAGAGTGCCCCAAGAGCAACCAGCTCTTTATTACAATTTTCTTTTTCTGCAAAGTCCATTGCAAGGTCATACACTCTTGTAATGTGCTCCATTCCGTGCCCGCTATCCTCATTCTGCAACAATTCTTCAACTAGTTTTCTTGCTTTTTCAACCATAAATATTCACCTCTCTTTCTTCTTAATTTTTTTGCCATCATCTAACGGCACAACAATTATAGCACAAAAATAATTTTAATTACACCTATTTTTCATTTTTTTGATAATTTACTCATAGACTTTACAAAGGTATTTATGATTAAAGTGTTTAAGTTAAGATATATAGTTATAATTGTTACAACAATCGCTCTGATTATTTCTTTTTGTGCGTTCTCAACAGATGGTTTTGCAACCAACAAGACAAGTCCAATGAACAATTTAACAATTGTCCTTGATGCAGGACACGGAGGCGTTGACCCCGGCTCTGTTGGCAAAACCACAAAAGTCCAAGAAAGTGAGTTAAATTTGAAAATCACTTTAAAACTTGCCGAGTATTTAAAAGCGGGCGGATTTAACATTGTTCTTACTAGAACCAATGCAGATGGTCTTTATGGCCCATATTCGAAGGACTATAAAAAAAGAGATATGCAGGCACGAAAAGAAAAGATTTTAGAATCATCTGCCGACCTTGTTGTGTCAATTCATATGAATAGTTTTACATCTAGCACACTTCGAGGTGCACAAGTATTCTACTCTTCAAACAACCCCGAATCTGAAAAAATTGCAACTTCAGTGCAACAAGTTTTCACTTCCACCCTGCCAGAAAGCGACAAAGGCTCTGCGGTTGGAGATTATTATATTCTAAAATGCACAAACATTCCAACAGTGCTTTGTGAATGCGGATATTTATCTAACAGCGAAGATGAAAAACTTTTAATTGATGACTCCTACCAAGAAAAAGTTGCTTTTGCAATATATAAAGGCATAATCCTGTACTTGAATGTTGGAAATCATATAATTTAACCTTAACAAAAAAATAAAGAGTGGATATTTAACCTTGCAGGTTATTATCCACTCTTTTTGATATTAAATAATATTCTCTAGCTATTAGTAAGTTTTTTCAATTCTTCTACTATCTTATCTGTAATAATATTCATTCCATTAGCATTTGGATGACAAGAAGTTGCACCATCAACCAATTCAAGATTGCCACTATAATTAATCATTGCAGTATCGCCTTTTTTACCTAAAACTATAGTTTCATTTTTTCCAACATCTAAATCC
>JAZNEY010000098.1:0-5080 GCA_045588795.1 Clostridia bacterium
AAAATGAATTAAGGCTTGGTAAATATAGAAATATTGACAGGATAAAAAATGTATATATCGAAAATGGTTATAAATTTAAATAATATAAAGTATAAAAATATATTACAAATTGTAAAACAGTGTGAAAAAGACATTGAACAAGATATAAAAAGTTTAAAATTTATAAAGTGTATTGACTTTATAGATATATTTCCAGTATCAGAAGAACATAAAATATTACTTGATAAAGAGGCAAGTGAAATTTCTACGATAATTGAAGAAACGGAGAGGGGTAATTTTTATTCGCTCAATAAACCAATAACAACAAAATTTGGATCGATAAAGATTTTTAAAATAAGGAAATTTGATGAGACAAGACTTCAATGGGTGGCTGCTCCGGATTTTGAAACAACAGAATACAATGAGTTTTGTGAACTATATATGAATGATGGTAGATTTAAGTACATTGAAAAACCAACATATAAAGGTTTGGAATTTAAAACAGAAAAAAGTCTCGTATATTTTTTAGATGAACTTACAACAGATTATTATAATATCTAACATAGTGGGTAGGTATTATGTAAGACAAAAGCAGGTGTTATGTTTGTCATAACACCTGCTTTTTGTTTGTTTTACTTATTTTTTCAAGTTTTCTATTCTGCTTGCACGATATTCTGCTGCCTCTTTTAGTAATTGGTCTGCTTTTTGTGGGTCTTTCTTAATAAGGTTGAAATATCTTGCTTGTAAGTCTGTAAATGACCTGTAATCTTGTGCCTTAAATGGTGGGTCAATAGTCATTTTTGGTTCTTTATTTGGATTAAATCTGTATAGTGGCCAGTATCCAGAAAGAACTGCATTTTTCTCAGTCTCTTGGGTCTTGCTCATATTGATTCCGTGGTTAACGCAAGGAGCATATGCAATAATAATTGCTGGTCCATTGTGCTTTTCAGCCTCTGTGAATGCGTTAATAAGTTGCGTTTGGTTAGCACCCATTGAAACACTTGCAACATATGTGTTTGGATAATTCATAGCAATTGCACCAAGATCTTTCTTGTGTGTCTTTTTTCCACCTGCTGCGAATTTCGCAACGCCACCAAGTGGGGTAGATTTACTTGCTTGTCCACCAGTGTTACTGTAAACCTCGGTGTCAAGAACTAAAACTTTAATATTTTCGTTGCTTGAAAGTACGTGGTCAAGTCCACCATAACCGATATCATAAGCCCAGCCATCTCCACCAAGAATCCAGTAAGATTTTTGTGTTAGGCAACTGTTAAGTGCAACGATTTCACGGCATACACCAGATAGTTCTTGGTTTGTGTAATAGTTATTTGCAAAACCTAGAATCATATCTCTTGTTTGGTCTGTTCTGTTTCCGTTCAACCAATCTGCAAGAACTGCTTTAAAGTCGTTTGGTAATTTTTGAGTCTCAACAGCATTTTTAATGATGTTTTCTAAACTTTCTGTATTCTTCTTGTGTGCAAGGTAAAGACCAAGTCCAAACTCTGCATTATCTTCAAACAAACTATTGCTCCAAGCAGGTCCTTGACCTTTCTTGTTTGTTGTGTAAGGGCAAGTAGGGTTGCTTCCACCATAGATAGAAGAACAGCCAGTTGCGTTAGCAATAACTAATTTATCTCCAAATAATTGAGTCAAAAGTTTAACATAAGGTGTTTCTCCGCACCCTGCACAAGCACCAGAGAACTCAAATAGAGGTTGCTTGAATTGGCTTCCTTTTACTGTTGTTGTAGCGAATAATGATTGTTCGTTTTCAATATCTTTTACAAGTTCATATTTTTTAAGTTCTGCATCAATAGTTTCTTCTTTGTCAACCATTTTTAATGCTTTAACCTTTGCAGGGCAAACATTAACGCAGTTTTCACAAGAAGTACAATCCATAGGGCTACATTGAATTACAAAGTCTTTGCCTTTAATTCCAAGTGCTGGTTTAGCACCAACCTCAGCAGAGGTTTTAGAGCCACTTTCTGTAAGGTATGGACGAATACAGCCATGAGGACAAACAAGCGCACATTGATTACATTGAATACAATTTTCTGGAATCCAAACAGGAATTGTAGTTGCAATGTTTCTTTTTTCAAGAGCAGTTGTTCCAGTTGGAACTTCGCCATTTGGGGTAAATGCAGAAACTGGTAGGTCATCACCGCTTTGAGTGATAATTGGTTCAATTACAGCATTGAAATATGGGTCATCAATACCATTTTCAACATTTGCACCAGTTGTTGCAGTTGCCCAAGATGAAGGAACTTGAACTTCCCACATTTTACCATTTGCACTATCTATTGCTTGAATGTTCATATTAACAACCGCTTCGCCTTTCTTTGAGTATGTTTTAACAACAGCCTCTTTCATTTTTGAACTTACGAAATCCCAAGGCATAATGTTTGTCAATTTGAAGAAGCAAGCCTGCATAATTGTATTGATTCTGTTGTTTAAGCCAACTTCTTTTGCGATAGCATTTGCATTAATACAATAAACTTTTATATGCTTTTTAGCAATTGCCTGTTTCATACTTGCTGGAAGTTCTTCTTCAATTGTTTCTTGTGTCCAAGGACAGTTGAGTAAGAAGATTCCATTTTCTTTAATTCCAGAAAGACAATCGAATTTTTTAACATAAGTAGGGTTGTGGCAAGCAATAAAGTCAGCATTGCTTATGTAGTAAGTAGATTTTATTGGAGATTTTCCAAAACGAAGATGGGAAGTAGTTACACTTCCTGCCTTTTTACTGTCGTACATAAAGTATGCTTGCGAGTAAAGAGGGGTGTATTCCCCAATGATTTTAATACTGTTTTTATTTGCAGAAACTGTTCCATCACTTCCAAGACCATAGAATTTGCATTCGATAGTTCCGTTTGGAAGAGTGTTTATATGTTTCTTGATATCAAGGCTTGTATTTGTTACATCATCATTTATACCAACAGTAAAGTGGTTCTTTGGCTTATTTGAAGCCATATTATCAAACACGGCAAGCACGCAGTCTGGGTCGAAGTTTTTGCTTGATAAGCCATATCTTCCACCAATAACAGAAATGTTATTGATTTTGCTTTCAAATAGTGCAGAACAAACATCTGTATAAAGAGGCTCACCAAGAGCACCAGATTCTTTTGTTCTGTCAAGAACTGTGATTCTTTGAGTTGTTTTTGGCAATGCTTTTAACAAGTGTTTTGTACTGAATGGGCGATATAGGTGAACAACAACCACACCAACTTTTCTGCCTTGTTTAACAAGGTGTTCAACGGTTTCGCAGATTGTTTCTGTTCCACTTCCCATAGCAATAACAATATCAGTTGCATCTTTTGCGCCGAAGTAGTCAAACAATTTATATTTTCTTCCAGTTTTTTCAGCGATTACTGCAAAAGTTTCTTCTAAAATTTCTGGAAGTGCATTATAGAATGAGTTTGAAGCCTCTCTGTTTTGGAAGAATACATCTCCGTTTTGTGCTGTTCCTCTTTGTGTTGGAGCATCAGGAGAAAGGGCGGTTTCTTTAAATTTTCTAACGGCCTCATAGTCTATCATAGTTTTGATTGTTTCATAATCAACTTCTTCAATTTTGTTGATTTCGTGAGAAGTTCTAAATCCATCAAAGAAATGAAGGAATGGAACTTTTGCTTTTACAGTTGTTAAATAACTTGCAAGAGCCATATCTTGTGCTTCTTGAACAGAAGAAGAGGCAAGCATTGCAAAACCAGTTGCACGACAAGCCATGACATCACTGTGGTCTCCAAAGATAGAAAGTGCGTGAGTTGCAACTGTACGAGCGGCAACATTAATAACGCAAGGCAACAATTCCCCAGCAATTTTGTACATATTAGGAATCATTAAAAGAAGTCCTTGCGAAGAAGTAAATGTTGTTGCAAGAGCTCCACTTGTAAGTGCTCCGTGAAGAGCACCAGCAGCACCAGCTTCTGATTGCATTTCAGTAACAGAAACCTTGTTGCCAAAGCAGTTTAGTTTTCCAGCATTTTGCCATTCATCAATGCTTTCTGCCATAGGAGATGATGGTGTGATTGGATAGATAATAGCCATATCAGATAGGGCATAAGCCATATTTGCACAGGCGGTATTACCATCAACAGTTATAAATTTTTTCATAAAATTACCTCGTATAATATTGATATTTAAACCAATATATATTATAATCAAATGCAAGAAATAAGTCAAAAGAATCAACAGAACTTTTTTGAAATATAGTAAAAAACATATTGGTTATAGTCTTATCAGTTATGATGTTCTAAAAATAAAGAAGAAAGGGGAATTATGAGACGCATAGTACTAATTTTTGAATATGTAGGAACGGGTTTTAGTGGGTATCAATTGCAACCGGAGAAAAGAACGGTGCAAGGAGAGATGGAAAACATATTATCTTTAATACTAGACAACAAAATTAAAATTTATGCAAGCGGAAGAACGGATAGTGGTGTTCACTCGCTTGGTCAAGTTGCCCATTTTGACACCGAACAAGAATTCAATTTGGGTTGGCTACAAGACAAGTTGAACACTCTTCTTCCCGAAGATATTTCAATACAAAAAATTTTTGAAGCAGAAGATGGTTTTGATTCAAGATTTTCTGTTAAAGAAAAAACATATGGATACAGGTTTTATCTTTCAAGAAATGAGCGGGCAACAATGCGAAACAGGGCATTAAGGGTAAATGATAATGTTGACATAGAAAAGATGAAAGAGGCTTGTAAGTATATAGTCGGCGAGCACGATTTTAAAAGTTTTGTTGCAAGGAAGTCTGGAAAGGAAGATTTTGTTCGAACAGTTTATTCAGCCAAAATTAATGAGATGACAGATGGATTATATGAGTTTTGTATAAGTGGAAATGGTTTTCTATACAATATGGTAAGAATAATAGTCGGGACACTAATAGATATTGGCAGTGGCAGAAAAAAACCAGAGGATATGAAGCGAATAATTGATGGTAAAAACCGAAGCCTAGCCGGTAAAACAGTTGCTCCATATGGCCTATATATGAAATCTGTTAAGTATTAATATTTTTCATTAGATATATGCAGAGATGGGCAAAATTTGTTGTTTTGAGCTTGAAAAGTCAGATATATATGAAAATATAAATATTTCCTAT
>JAZNEY010000099.1:0-14753 GCA_045588795.1 Clostridia bacterium
TATGTCAAACTTTGACTATGTGGCAGAAAACTATAATAAGACAGCCGAAGAATGTGCAGATGAAATTTATGAAGCATACAAGAAGTATGCAAAAAAGAACAGACAAAGGTAATAATATGAGCGACCAAAAACACATACGAAATTTTAGTATAATAGCACACATTGACCACGGTAAGTCAACGCTTGCCGACAGGTTGATGGAAATAACGGGAACTGTATCTAAAAGGGACAGCAAAGAGCAACTGTTAGACAGTATGGAACTCGAGCGTGAAAGGGGAATAACAATCAAGTTGACCCCAGTAACAATGAAGTATAATTACAAAGGGGAAGAGTACACCCTAAATTTGATTGACACACCAGGGCATGTTGACTTTACCTATGAGGTGTCAAGGTCATTGGTTGCCTGCGAGGGTGCAATTTTGATTGTTGACGCAAGTCAAGGAGTGGAGGCACAGACGCTTGCCAATTGCTATATGGCACTTGAAAACGACCTTGAAATATTGCCGGTGTTAAACAAAATTGATTTGCCAAGTAGCAGACCAGATGAGGTCAAAAAGGAGATAGAGGATATAATTGGGCTTGAGGCAATGAATTGTCCTATGGTATCAGCGAAAGATGGTACAAATTGCGAGCAGGTTTTAGCCGAGATTATTGAAAAGGTGGCACCACCATCTGGAAATATAAACGCACCACTAAAAGCACTCATTTTTGATAGTTATTATGACAACTTTAAAGGTGCGGTATGCTTAATTAGAGTTGTTGATGGAATACTTAAAAAAGGCGACAAGATTTTGATGATGCAAACGGGCAAGACCTATGATGTTACAGAGGTTGGAATATTTGCTCCAAAGCCAGTTGAAAAAGACTCTCTCGAAGCGGGCGAGGTTGGATATATTACAGCAAGCATTAAAACGGTAAGCGACATAAGAGTCGGTGATACAATTACCCTTGTTGGCAAAGAGACAGCAAAACCTCTTGATGGCTACAAAGAAGTTCAACCTATGGTTTACAGTGGAATTTTTCCACTTGATGGAAGCAAGTTTAATGATTTAAAAGACGCACTAGATAAGTTAAAACTTAATGACGCCTCACTTGTTTTTCAAAAGGAGACCTCAAATGCGTTGGGGCTTGGTTTTAGGTGCGGATTTTTAGGGTTACTTCATATGGATATCATAACCGAAAGGCTTTCAAGAGAGTTTAACATTGAAATCATAACAACAGCACCAAGTGTGTCGTATAATGTATACAAAACAAATGGTGATGTACTTGAAATCAAAACGCCATCAAATCTTCCACCGACCACCGAAATTTCAAGGATAGAAGAGCCAATTGTAAAGGCGGAGATTTACACGCCACCGGAATATGTGGGCGTGTTGATGGAACTATGTAAAAACTCTCGTGGCGAATATAAGAATATGACATATATCGACAAGTCAAGAGTTCAACTTTCATACGAACTACCACTAAACGAAATTGTCTTTGATTTCTTTGACCAGTTAAAGAGTATAAGTCACGGATATGCAAGTTTTGACTATCAATTAAATGGATACAAGCAATCAGACCTTGTAAAACTTGATATTTTACTAAACGGTGAAATCTGTGATGCTCTTTCGCTTATTGTCTTTCGTGGCAACGCTGAAAGCAGAGGTCGTGGCATTTGCGAAAAACTTAAAGAAACAATCTCTCGTCAACTTTTTGAAATTCCAATTCAAGCAGTTGTCGGCGGGAAAATTATTGCAAGAGAGACCGTAAAAGCACTTCGAAAAGATGTTACAGCAAAGTGCTATGGTGGAGATATTTCAAGAAAGAGAAAACTGCTTGAAAAGCAAAAAGAGGGAAAGAAGAGAATGAGAAAACTCGGAAGTGTTGAACTTCCAGCAGAGGCATTTATTCACATCTTAAAAAACTAGAATGAAAGGGAAGAGTCCCTATTGACAATTTGCAGATATGGTGTTATAATCACGCTATAATTTATAATTAGTGCAAATATTTGCTTGCGAGGGGGGAAAACATATGATGGAATACACAGAGACAGCGATGGATTTTTTAGGGGGTGCTGAATATATTGATGAAATCAAATACAACAAAAAACAGGCTGTAATAAGAGCTAAAAACCCAGAAATAAATGGCGTAGTTATTGTTCAAGGCGACAAAGGCGGTGGAAGTTATGAGTTTTTGGTGCTTCACGACAGAGAAAGTTTTTATGATGTAATAGATGAAATCAAAGAATGTGGACTATCACCAAAAAGCAAAGAACTAAAAGATGATGAAAGTCTATTTTTCAGACCAATCACCTACGGATATATGCCACATAGAACGGAATATGAAGTAAAGATTGATAAAGACAAAAAATATTTATATGTTGAAAAACACGAAATAAAGAATGGCAGAGAAGAATTACTTGAAATGGATTAATAAATTACAAATCACTCGGGAGCGGTAAAACTGACCCCGAGTGATTTTTTATGCTGATAATTTAAATATAGAATATTGATTGAAAAATAAATGTTGTTGCTATTTTATATTTGCTGTGCTATACTAAAAGCAACTTATTTATGGGGAGTTTTTATGCGTAAACAATTAAGTCTATACATTCACGTTCCATTTTGCTTGTCTAAATGTCATTATTGTGCTTTTACAAGTCAAGTTGCAGGAGAGGAGCTTAAAACATCATATACAGATGCTTTGATTGAAGAGATTAAACTTCGTGGCAAAAAGTACAACGCAAAGTATGAGGTGCAAACAATATATATTGGAGGTGGCACTCCATCATCACTTGGGCTTGGAAAGATTAAAGCAATAATGAACACGATATATAATCATTTTACAGTTAAAAATGATGCGGAAATTACCATTGAGGTCAACCCAAACACGCTAACAAAAGAAAAAATAGAAGAATATCTCGGTGAGAACATAAACAGATTTTCAATCGGGCTTCAATCAGCGCAGGGGAGACTGCTATCTGTCATTGGCAGAACGCATACATATCAAGATTTTAGAAATGCTGTTTTAATGCTCAAAGATGCAGGCATTACAAATATAAGTGCAGACATAATGCTAGGACTTCCAACTCAAACACTTGAAGATGTAAAAGAAACGGTGAAACTTGTAGCAGGTCTTGATATAAAACACGTAAGTGCATATATGCTATCAATTGAAGATGGAACGAAGTTCAAAAAGTTGGTAGAGGCAAATATGCTTGACCTCCCAAATGAAAATGACACAATTCAAATGTACAACACGGTGCACGCAGAACTTAAAAAGCGAGGCTTTACAAGGTACGAATTTTCAAACTTTGCTCAAATCGGTTACAAGTCAAAGCACAACACCGTTTATTGGGAAAGAAAACAGTATTTGGGTTTAGGTGTTTCTGCTCATAGTTTTGTTGAGGGATACAGAATGGCAAACACAAGTGATGTTCACGAGTATATTGCTCACATTCAAAAGAAAGAGATTCCGCTTGCAGACAAAGACAAGATAACAAAGCAAGATGCTATGGAAGAGACAATAATGTTATCTCTTAGGCTTGCAGAGGGCATTGACCTATTAAAATACGAGAAAGAGTTCGGCGAAAGCCTCTTAGCGCAAAAGAAAGAAACAATTACATCACTTGTAAAAAATAAGTTTGTTGTTATTGATAAGGATAATCATCTAAGAGCAACAAATCAAGGCTTTTTAGTAATGGATAAAATAATTTCAATGCTTGTGTAAGGAATTTGAAGGGGGTTTATTTGATATGAGTAATACAGAAGATAAAAAGATGGTTGAAGAATATATAAAGACCAGAAAAACAATTTCTATGGTAAGTATAGCATCAGCAGTTGTAGCATTTATATTGATGATATTTACATTCATACCATTTAATCAAATAAGTTACGACAATAGGTTTGAAGAACTTTACGAACATCAATATGAATACATAATGAATGAAACACAGGATTTTGATGATGTTTTCGATAGAGATGAGTTCTGCAATTTTGTAGAGATTAACTTTGAGCAAGGTGGCAAGTGGATTGAGCAAGATGGCGTTGTTTATTTTCAAGATTTAAAAATTGAGTTTACAAACCATTCAAACAGAAACTTTACAGAACTATCTATTTCTTTGCTATACGAAGATTACAATGGAGAAAGTGGTCAATTTGATGTAACAATTGGAGATGTTGGTGCTGGATCAATTGCATTAAAAGAGTTAAAAATGCCAAGACTTTGCAAGGTGAAAAAGGTATGCCTTGTAAGTGAATCAAGAATTTCAAATGCTGTATGTTATGCAATTGAGCGAGGTGCGGAAATGCTTACTCCATTTGAGGCTGGGAGATTGATTGACATAACACTTATAACAGCATTAATTGGAGAAAGGCCAGAGCCAATTCTTTCAGGAACTATTAAATATTTGATTGCATTTATATTATGTGTAATTTCGCTTGGTGCGATTATCATTTCAAAATTGATTGCAGATGATATTGCAAGAGTAAAAAGAGGCGAGTTTGTAGTTGAGGAAGGAAAGATAAAACCGAACCGAACAACAAATAAAATCATAGATACTATTGAAAAGGTTATAGAAGAAGTTGTTGAAGAGGAAGAGGTTGGAGAAAAATCTCTTAAAGAAACAGAGAAAACACTTCCATCTGACTTTGATGATGGTCACGAAACAAACCACGATTGTGGCGGTTTTGATATTAAAGAAGATGACTTCAAGATAGACCCAAACAACTATAAATAATTGTGAAAAGGAGTGTTTATGGAAAAGGATGTAAAAAAAAGCAAAGAAGAGATAAAAAAAAATAGACGTAAAGAACAACTTATTGTTTTTTGTGTTGACATATTGGTATTAATCTGTGCGGTTATCTTTTATGCATTCTCATATGAGACAAAGAAGTATGAAATGCAATGGGACAAACTTTATGAGCAACAACGCGAATATTTAATGAATGTGCCAGCGGATATAGATGATGTGTTTACAAAGGATGAGTTTTGTAAATTTGTTGAGATTTCAGTCGAACAAGTTGGAGGAATAGTTGATGTTGGTGGAGAGTCATATGCTTCAAATTTCAAAGTTAACTTTAAAAATCTTTCAGATAAAAATTTTGAAGATGTTGTTGTGCAGTTTAGTTGTATAACTCAAACGGGCGAAAATGCTACTTGTAGTGTTGTACTTGGAGATATTGATGCTGGTGCAAAAGAGAAGAAAGATATTCAGTTTGAAACTGCTTGCATCATAAAAAAAGTATGTCTAGTAAGCGAGAGGCGAGTAAAAAATGCTGTTTGTTATACATTCCCAAGGGGTGAAAATGTTTTAACTATCCAAGAAGCAACCAATCTTGTTGATACAGATTTAATCAAAGATGTAATTGGTGAAAAACCAGCAGAACCATCGTTTGCAAATGGATTAAAGATTGTTGGAATTGTTCTTTTAGTTGAGGCAGTTGGATATGTGTTGTGGGTATTTGTATTTACTAAGCGAGCAAAAAGAAGGGCAATAAGGAGTGGTAAAACAGAAAATGAATTCCAAGAAGATATAGATGGCATTGATAAAGAATATCTTGAAGCCGAAGAATCTGAAAGCAACAAAGAGTTGAAATAAACTTACAAAAAATTGAAAATATTTTTCACAAAAAATCTGTCATAAATTGTTGACAGGTTTTTTTTGTTGTGCTACAATAATTAGCAGTTGGCGATAAAGAGTGCTAACAGACAGGTATAAAAGAGTGCTAAAAGGCATATAATGATTATTACGAGAAAGAGAGGTGAGAATTATTTATGCTAACTGAACGCAAGAAAAAGATTTTGCAGGCAGTGATTGATGAAAACATCAAAAGTGCCGAGCCAATTTCAAGCAAGGAATTACAGGCGAAGTATTTTGATAGTGTATCAAGTGCGACTATTCGAAATGAACTTATGGGGCTTGAAGAACTTGGGTATTTAACACACCCACACACATCAAGTGGCAGAGTTCCAACAGCAACAGGCTTTAAAAAGTACATTGAAGAATTGATGCCAGAGAAGAAACTTTCAGGCTCGGAGATTGCGAAACTTCAAGAAACATTTAATGAAAAGATTGATGGAATAGAGGACCTTGTGTCGCTTACAGCAAAATCAATTTCAGAAGCCACAACGCTTGCTTCAATTGTTTATATGGGGGTTACAAGTGATGCGACAGTGTCAAGCATTAAACTTGTAAAACTCACGGAAGAAAGTTGTCTTGCAATTATTGTAACAGACTTAGGGGTTTTAAGAGATATCACAATTCAAATCCCAGAAAATGTTACAGATGAGACCTGCATAACAGCCGGCAAGATTTTAAGCGAAGCTGTTAGAGGGAAAACACTTGGCGAACTAAAAAATGAAAGGCTACTTGAAGAGGAATTGTCCAACAGTCTTGCAGGCTACCGAATGTTTTTTGATTTATTAATTGAGGCATTGAAACAAAGGGAAGAAAAGCCGGTTGTCAGGTATGGCGGAGCATCAAATCTTTTAAATCAACCAGAGTATAAATCAATTGAAAAAGCACAAAAGGCTATGACAATTTTTGAAAACAAACAAATTTTGACACCATTAATTGAAAGTGGCAACGACCTGGAAATAAGCATAAGTGTTGGGGCAAATGAGGAAGAGGATTGTTCTGTTGTATCTGCAACATACAAGATAAACGGAAAAAGTGTTGGCAGAGCTGGGGTAATTGGTCCTGTTCGAATGGACTACGCAAAAGCGGTATCAGTACTTCGGGAAATCAATGAAACGATTGAAAAAAATGTTGAGTTTGTTGGGTTAAAACCTAAGAATAAAAACCACAATGCAAAGCAAAAATATTTGCAAAAGGGAAACAAACAAGAAAAACAAGGAGACAAAAAAAGATGAGTGAAAAGAAAAAGAAAGTTGCAAAAGATGAATCTATCCAAGAAGAATCTGTCGCAAGCGAAGTTCTTGACATTACGACAATGGCTGAGTTTAATCGAATGAAAGAGGAATTATTCCTTGCCAAAGAGGCAGCCAAAGAAAGTATGGAAATGGTAAAGAATTTCAAACTTGATGTTGACAGGATAAAAGAAAGGGCTGAAACTCTTGAAACGCAAATAACAGAAAGGTTAACAATTGAACTTGCGAAAAAGTTATTTCCAATCCTTGACAACTTTGAAAAGTCATTAGAGCATATTTCTAATGAAAAAGACAAAAAAGGCATTGAGATGATTTACAAGTCAATCAAAAGAGCGTTAAAAGATATGGGTGTGCACGAGGCAGAAGTAGCCTATGCAGTGTTTGACCCAGAGAAGATGGAGGCAATTGCAACCATTCACACGGATAACGAGGACAAACAAGGAATGGTGTGTGAGGTGGTAAAGACCGGATATTTCTACGAGCCATCTGACAGAGTAATAAGATATACACAAGTAGTTGTATATACAACAGACTAAAAACATAAAAAATAAAAATAAAAAAGAGGGTAAAAAAATTATGGGAAAAATTATAGGAATTGATTTAGGAACAACAAATTCGTGCGTTGCTGTTATGGAAGGTGGCGAGCCTGCTGTAATACCTAACGCAGAGGGAAGTCGTACAACTCCATCAGTTGTGGGCTTTTCAAAAGACGGGGAAAGACTTGTTGGTCAAGTTGCAAAGCGTCAAGCAGTAGCAAACGCAGACAATACAGTTATTTCAATTAAAAGAGATATGGGTTCAGATAAAAAGGTGCACGCAGGTGGCAAAGATTATAGCCCACAAGAAATTTCATCAATGATTCTTGGAAAACTTAAAGCAGATGCAGAAAAATATCTTGGACAAAAGGTAACACAAGCAGTTATCACAGTTCCTGCATATTTTACAGACTCACAAAGACAAGCGACAAAAGATGCTGGAAAAATTGCAGGTCTTGAAGTTCTTCGTATAATTAACGAGCCAACAGCCGCAGCACTTTCATATGGCCTTGATAAACTTGATTCAGCAAGCCAAAAAGTTTTAGTTTATGACCTTGGTGGTGGAACATTTGATATTTCAGTGCTTGAAATTTCTGATGGCGTATTCCAAGTTTTAGCAACTGCTGGAAACAACAAACTTGGTGGTGATGACTTTGATGAAAGAATTATGAACTACTTAATTGATGAGTTCAAAAAGTCAGAGGGCATTGACCTATCAAAAGATAAAATGGCTATGCAAAGATTAAAAGAGGCTTCTGAAAAAACAAAGATTGAACTTTCAGGTTGTTCAAAGAGCACAGTAAGTTTGCCATTTATCACAGCAGATGCAACAGGTCCAAAGCACCTTGAAATTGACTTAACAAAGGCAAAATTTGAAAGTTTGATTGATGACCTTGTAGAAGAGACAATTACTCTAACAAAGAAAGCAATGTCTGATGCGAAACTTGAAAAGAGCGAAATCGCAAAAATCATTATGGTTGGTGGCTCAACAAGAGTTCCAATGGTAATTGACAAAGTTCGTGATTATCTAGGCAAAGAGCCATTTACTGGAATCAACCCAGATGAATGTGTTGCAATTGGTGCAGCAATTCAAGGTGGTGTACTTGGCGGAGATGTTAAAGATGTACTACTTCTAGATGTTACACCATTAAGTCTTGGTATTGAGACAATGGGTGGAGTATTTACAAAACTTATTGAGAGAAATACAACAATTCCAGCAAAGAAATCACAAGTATTTTCAACTGCAACAGATAACCAACCGGGGGTAGATATCCACGTTCTTCAAGGTGAAAGAGAACTTGCGACATATAACAAAACACTTGGAAGATTTGAACTTACAGGAATTCCACCAGCACCAAGAGGTGTACCTCAAATCGAAGTTACATTTGATATTGATGCAAATGGTATTGTTCACGTAAGTGCAAAAGACCTTGGAACAGGAAAGTCGCAAGATATCACAATCACAGCATCAAGCAACTTATCTGATGATGAAATTGACAAGGCTGTAAAAGAGGCTGAACAATATGCAGAAGAAGATAAGAAGAGAAAAGAAGTTGTTGACACAAAAAATAGCCTAGACCAAATGATTGCTGGTATTGAAAAGGTTATGAAAGACAGTGGCGACAAACTAAGTGAAGAGGACAAGACAAAACTTACCGGCGAGATGGAAAGTGCAAGAGATGTATACAAAAACAGTGATGACATTGAGAAATTAAAAGAGGCACTTGAAAACTTAACAAAGGTTTCAAATGACATCTTTACTAAACTTTATCAAAACGCAAACCCAAATCCAAATGGAGATGGAACAAACCCAGACGGACAAAATGCGTAAAGATTGATAAAACAATCAAAAATTATGGGGCAACTGCAACAGGTCTTAGACTATCAGTGGTTGCCCTTAAAATTATAAAAAGGGAAAAAGAAAGTGGCAAGTAATAAAAATTATTATGACATATTAGGTGTCTCTAAAAATGCCAGTGATGATGAAATAAAATCAGCATACAGAAGTCTCGCCAAAAAATATCACCCAGACTTAAATCCGGGAGATGCGAGCTGTGCAGAGAAATTAAAAGAAGTTAACGAGGCATACTCAGTATTAAGCGACAAGCAAAAGAGGTCAAACTATGACCAGTTTGGGTCGGCTGAGGGTTTTGCTGGTGCATCAGGTGGAGGCTTTGGTGGATTTTCAGATTTTGCTGGAAGTTTTGGAGGTTTCAGTGATATATTCAGTGATATGTTTGGTGGAATGTTTGGTGGCGGTGGAGCAAGAAGAAACAGTGGTCCAGCACCAATTCAAGGCGCAGACATTGATGTAAAAGTTAATATATCATTTAAAGAAAGTTGCTTTGGAACAAAAAGAACAATCAAGGTAACAAGAAATGAAAGTTGTAGTCATTGCAAAGGAACAGGTGCAAAAAATGGAACAGAGTTCTCGACTTGCTCATCTTGTAATGGAAGCGGAAAGATAAGGGTTACAAGGTCAACAATTCTTGGTCAAATGGTAACAGAACAAGCGTGCACCGATTGTGGCGGAAGTGGAAAGAAAGTAAAAGTTAAATGTGATGAGTGCAATGGTAAGGGATACAACAAGACAACAAAAGAAATTGAAATCACAATACCGGGTGGAGTCGAGCAAGGTCAAGTCCTATATCTAAGAGGACAAGGCGAGGCGGGAAGAAATGGCGGACCTGCCGGCGACATAAGGGTTATTTTAACAATAGAGCCAAGCAGGATCTATACAAGGCAAGGTGCAGACCTATTTGTTGAAATGCCAATTCCATTCACACTAGCACTAACGGGAGGTGTTGTTGAACTTCCTCTTGTAGATGGTGAAAAATATAAACTTGTGATACCAGAACTGACTCAACCAAACACAGTGCTTACTATCAGAGGAAAGGGAGCAAAGGTTCTTAACAGGGACAGTTTCGGCTCAATTTATGTTAAACTTATGGTAGAAATGCCAAAGAATTTAAACAAAGAACAAAAACGAAAAATTGCAGAAATTGCAGAAGATTTTGAAAAAAGGGATTTTCCAAAGTCATACGATTTCACAAAGAAGATATAGAAAAGAGAAAAACCACTTGAAAGCAATGTTTCAGGTGGTTTTTATGTTCATATTTTTTGTAATATTTTCATAGATTGTAGTATATGTTTTCAATCTTCAAGCCCCGAGCGGTCAAGCAGTTTATTATGTCAAATAAAGGACTTTTTTTGCTTTCGCTATTTTCAGTGTTTCTTGGAATGGTGATAGGTGTTATTATTTGTGTTCACGAAGAGGGTGGGACAATACTTGCAGTAGAGTCCGCCTCTCTTGAAGATATAATAGTAGGCGATTACAGCACGGGCGAACTCTTTTTTTCATCTTTTAAAAAGATAATGCTTGCGAGTATAATTTTATTTGTGTTCAGTCTCACGAAAATCACATCACTATTAAATTATATTTACCTTGCTTATCAAGGAATGCTTGTGTCAATGACTGCAACAAGTCTAATTTACTCAAATGCATTAGCGGGAGTGCTAAATACACTTTTATTCACGGCTCCTGTAAACCTTATAAATATGCTTATAATCGCCTACGCCTCATCACTATTTATCAAGCGAAGAGAATATGGAAAAGCCTATAAAAAGCCGTTTTTGACCTCATTTGGGGCTTATTCAAGCCAGTTTATAGGCTTGATGTTTGGTATTGTTATATCATCACTGATTTATGGTGTAATTTATCCACTTTTACTAAAATCAATTGTAGTTATTAGTTATTAAAATATTTCAATAAAAAAATAAAACCATCAATGGAACTGATGTCCACTGACGGTTTTATTTCGCTTTACGCTGATTGGCGTCTCCTCTCGTTAAATTCTGCAAAAACCTTTTTCTTTGCCTCTACATTGTTTGTTCCAAGGAGTAATGGATAGTTGTCCTTGTTGTAGCGAACTGCAAAAACCATAAGGCTGTTTGGCTTAGCGCTAGGAAAGTCAATCGGAGGTTTAACAACGGCATACATTCTTTTGTCGTTTTTGATTAAATCAAGAATGGTGAAAGAATATTTCTTGCCATCTTGACTTTTAAGCATAACATTGTTGTCTTTGCTTGCTTTGAGTTTCGTAAGAATTTCTCTTTGCTCTCTTTCTTCCATTGTGTTTTGTCCCCCTTTATAATTACAATAGAGGTGCAAGATATTTCAAAAATCTTGAGGACTATTGTGATGAAAGTATAACATAAAAGTATTGAAAAATCAATATCAAACCAAAATTTAGTTGTTAAAAAATTTATGAGCAAAATCGGTCAATTACAGGCTTTTGTAAATGACACAAATTGTTGACTAATCAAAGCAATTGTGTTAATATAGTCTTGCTGGGGAAAGGGCAATAATAGTTATGATTAAAGATTATATAAAGGCAAGTAAAAGTTTTATTAATTTACAAAACGACAACAAAAAGGACAAGATGCCACATGCGGTTATGCTAATATCAAGCGACCGTGTGTATTCAAAACATTATGCAATTGAGTTGTCGAAGTCTTTGCTTTGCGAAAACAAAAAAGATGGCAATTATTGCGGAGAGTGCAATGTGTGCCAAAATATTGAAAAGGGTGTTCACCCAGATGTTATTTCATTTGGAATGGAAGAAACTATCACAAGTGAAGATGCGAAGAAAATAATTGAAAGCACAATAATTGGACCATACTCAGCCGAGAAAAAGGTATATGTGCTATACAATTATGATGAGGTAAATAAAACAGTTGAAAATAAACTTTTGAAAACACTTGAAGAGCCACCAGCATATTGCGTGTTTATTTTGCTCGTAAAAAATACAACAAGACTTTTGCAAACGACACTCAGCAGAACAAGAAAAATATATATTGAGGGGCTTTCGACAGAGGCACTTACAAAGATATTAAAAAAGCAGAATGTAGATGATGCAGAACTTGTGGCTGTACAATCTTGTGGAAGTTTGGAGCGTGCTGAGATTTATTCAAAGAACAATGACGCAAAAGAAATAATGCAATTTGTTTGTAATTGTTTAGTGAATATGAACGATACAACATCAATTGTTGATTATGCTTTAAAGTTTGAGTCTTTCAGTTTGCAGTTTGATGATGTGATAAATACATTTGCTATGGTTGTATTTGATGCGCTCAAATTTAAAGTGGGTGCAGAGAATTTGATTGATAATAAAATCAGCAAAAAAGAAATTGTGCAGGTTGCTGGAAGTACAACAATAACAGCGCTTACAAAAATAATTGAGGCAACATACAAAGCAAAAGAAATGAAAGAGGCGAATGTAATAATTCCAAATATAATTGACCAATTTTTATTAAAAATTGTGGAGGTGAAATTAAAATGCAGGAAGAGATAGCGGTAGTTGGTATAAAATACAAAAAAAGTTCAAAAGTATATTATTTTAATCCAAGGCACTTAGAACTTAAAGTGGGAACAGAGGTCTTAGTTGATACAGTCAATGGTCTTGCTGTGGGTTCAGTTGCTATGGAAAAGAAATATGTGATAAAAAAAGAGATAGAAGAGCCTCTTAAAAATGTAGTAAGAGTTCTAACAGAAAAAGACAAAGCTCAAATTGAAAAGTGCAAGAAAAGAGCAAAAGATAGTTACCCAATTGTAGAAGAGAAAATTAAAGCACTTAATCTTACAATGAATTTAACAGACATTGAGTACAACTTTGAAGAGACAAAGGTAACAATATCGTACACAAGTGATGAAAGAGTTGATTTTAGAGAATTATTAAAAGTGCTTGCAAGCACATTAAGGGTGAAGATAGAACTAAGGCAAATCAGTACAAGAGAAGAGGTCAAGAGTGTTGGAGCACTTGGGCTTTGTGGCAGAGAATGTTGTTGCACCAAGTTTTTAAATGAGCCAGCTCACGTAGTTGTAAAAATGGCAAAGGTGCAAAATCTTTCAATGTCGCCAACCAAAACTGGTGGTGCGTGTGGCAGAATGATGTGTTGCTTATCCTACGAAGAGCCTTTTTATAAAGAGATGCAAGAAAAAATGCCAAAAGTTGGCTCAAAAATCAAAACCCCCGATGGTGAAGGAGTTGTCCAATACAACAATCTTTTAAAAGGAATTGTAACGGTAAAAGTTTTTCAAAGTGAGGACAACTACAAGGTGCAAGATTTTAGTCTAGTAGAACTTGGTATTGAAAAACAAGAAGAAAAACCAGAAGAAATAAAAGTGAGCACAGAAACAAAAGAAGAACAAATAAAAGATAGCTCAAAAAAAGTTGCAACAAACGAAACAAAAGTATATAATGATAATGTTGATAAAAATGTGAAACTTGAAAACCAAAATGTAAGAGATGAGCAAAAATCTGAAAAGGCAAAAGAGAAGCATTTTGACAAGAAAAAGCATTTTAATCACGGTGGGTTTAAAAAGAAAAAATTTACCCATTATAAAAACAACAAAGATAAAAAAGGAGACAATTAAAATGGCTTATACAATTACTGATAAGTGTATTGCCTGTGGCGTGTGCGTTGAGAATTGCCCAGTACAAGCAATTAAGATTGAGGGAGACAAGGCTGTGATCGACAAAGATGTTTGTATTTCTTGTGGACTTTGCAAGTCTGTTTGCCCAGTTGATGCACCAGAAGAGGAATAATGAAAAACAAAGAATTGCTTAAAAAAATTGCGACAGATAACAATTGGGAATTGGATTACCTTACAGATGGTAGTCCAATTTTTCAATGCAAAGAACTATACACATTCACAAGTGATAGTGTGGTGCTTGGAAAGTTTGTTGATGAAAATGAAATAGGAACGCTGGTTGATTTTTGCAGTGGTAGTGGAATTGTTGGTTTAGAGGTTGCGGGCAGAATAAAGGTAAATAAACTTTACCAATTTGAGATACAGCCAGAACTTGCCCATCTTGCAAGTGAAAGTTCAAAGTATAACAAAAGCAAAACGGAAATACAGGTTATAAACGATACCCTAGCAAATGCTGAAAGTTATACAAAAAATGTAGATTGCATTGTTTGCAATCCTCCATACTTTAAACTTGGAAGTGGAAAAGTAAATCAAAGTTCAAGTAAATCACTTGCACGCCACGAACTTTCTGTTACGCTTCAAGACATATTTATAAGTGCCACAAAAATTTTAAAAGAGGGTGGTTCACTTTATTTCATACACATAAAAGAGCGTGAAAAAGAGATGAATGCTCTTGCAAAAAAATATGGTTTTGAAGAGAGAAATAAAAAAATTTTAGAGGGAAACAAACTGGTACGATTTGTTGTAAAATATATAAAAAAATAGCCATATAAATCACAAGAAAAATTAATAACAAAAGTCAAATGTAAACAGCAAAAATTTATCTAATTTTCAAATTGAAATAAACGACT
>JAZNEY010000100.1:0-13143 GCA_045588795.1 Clostridia bacterium
CTTCCTATCGCACAAGGGCGCAGGTGTAATCACTGCGGGAATGATTAATCCAGATGATGAGGTTGAAATTTTGAATCCAGATATGTACATTTGTACATTAGAATCAGATGCTGACCTTGAAATGGATATTTGCATTGGCAGAGGCAGGGGTTATGTTCTTGCTGACAAGAACAAAGACCAATCTGCTCCAATCGGCACAATTGCGACAGATTCAAACTTTACACCAATAAGAAAGGTTAATTTTGAAGTACAAAGTACTCGTGTTGGACAAAACATTGACTATGATAAATTAGTTATTGAAGTTACAACAAACGGATCTTTGAGTGCAAAGGAAATCATAAGCCTTGCAGCGAAACTTGTTAATGACCATTTAAGTTTATTCATTGAACTAGTAGAGAATATGGCAAACCAATCACTACTTGTGTCAAGCAAAGAAGATAAGGTTATAAAGTTGCTTGAAATGAGCATTGAAGATATGGACTTATCTGTAAGATCATACAACTGCTTAAAGAGAGCAAACATCAATACTGTTGAGGACTTAACCAAAAAGACTGAAGATGATATGCTAAAAGTAAAGAATCTTGGAAGAAAGTCTCTTGATGAAGTTATCAGCAAGCTAACCGGTTATGGATTAAGCTTAAAGACCCAAGAAGATTAATAAAGGAGAAAACAATGGAAACAAAGAAGTTAAGTATGCCAACAGACCAAAGAAACGCTATGCTTCGTGGTCTTGTTACAGATTTGTTATGGCACGGAAAAATCGAAACAACTCTTGCAACTGCAAAGGCTGTAAGCAGATTAGCAGATAAATGCATAACAATAGCAATTAACGCACACGAAGATATTGTATCAGAAGATAGGAATGTGACTGATGCAAAGGGCAAAGAGACAAAGGCAACTGTTGTTAAAGACGGACCTAAGAAACTTACTGCTCGTCGTAGATTAATGGCTAAATTATATGATAAGCAAGAACAAAAAGGTGCAAACGAAAAGAAAGCCGCTTATAAGGCAAGAACAGAACAAATTCAACACCCACTTATCGAAAGAATGTTTGACGACCTTGCTCCAAAGTATGCTAAGCGTGCAGAAGAACTTGGAACAAAGGGTGGCTATACAAGAGTATTAAAAACTCGTGTAAGACGCGGTGATAATGCTCAAATGGCAATTGTTGAATTAGTTTAATTATTTGTGCATATTTGCACAAATTAGTTTTGCAATTGGTATAACGAAACAAAATGGAATTGATCGAATTGGTCAATTCCATTTTGTTTTGCGATAAAGTTTGTAGTATAATAAAGAAAAAGCAAAAGGAGTCATACATATGAACTTACTAAGCGGAAAAGAACTGTCTAAAAAGATAAGGGAAGAAATAAAACAAGAGGTAGAGTTTGAATTTACGGGAAAAGGGTTGAAAGCGCCAACTCTTGCAGTCGTGCTTGTTGGAGATGACCCTGCAAGTCAAATATATGTAAACAATAAAGAAAAAGCGTGCGAAGAGGTCGGGATTGAGAGTAGAACGATAAGAATGTCTCAAAATTCAAGCATTGAAGAGGTTTTGTCTCAAATTGATACGCTTAATGATGATAGCTCAGTAGATGGCATATTGGTGCAATTGCCACTGCCAAAAGGTCTAGATAGTACGCTTGTTATTGAAAAAATATCACCAAATAAAGATGTTGATGGTCTAACATATGTAAACAAAGGCAAATTGGTGTCAAATTTGGGTGATTTAGCCCCTTGTACTCCAAGTGGGATAATTGACCTGTTGAAACATTATAATGTTGAAATAGCAGGTAAAAATGCGGTGATTATAGGCAGAAGCCAACTGGTTGGTAGGCCTGTGGAAATTTTACTAAACAATTTGAATGCTACAACGACTATTTGTCATAGCAAAACGCAAAACTTGAAAGAGATTACAAAAAATGCAGATATATTGGTTGTTGCGGTAGGAAAGCCTAACTACATAGATGCAGAGTATGTTAAAGATGGTGCGACTGTAGTTGATGTTGGAATAAATAGAGTTGATGGAAAAGTCGTTGGAGATGTCGACATAAAAACCCTTGAAAATATGGATATAAACATCACTCCAGTTCCGGGAGGTGTTGGTCCAATGACTATAACAGAATTGCTAAAAAATACCATAAAATGTGCTAAAAAGCACAGATAGTTATGGAAACATAGCAAAAAGTATATTAAAGCCAAACAAAATTGGGTATGGACAAAAAGCAAATTTTGTGATAATATATTCCTATAAACATAAAAATTTGTTGGACATTCCACACTTAATTTGTTACAATATATTATGTATTACTAATAGGGGAATGTTTTATGAAAACTTATGTTTATCCTGCTATATTAACCGAGGACACCGATGGAAGTTATTATATCATAATTCCTGATTTAACTCTTCATTCAGTTGGAGACTCAAAGGAAGATGCGTTTGTTAAAGGAAGGGAATGTTTAAAGTCTTATTTTGAACTTGCAAAAAGATTTGAAACAGATATCCCAGAGCCATCTACCTATGACCAAATCAAGAAACAATGTAAAAAGGCTGATGTTATAATGCTTGATATTGAAGTTGAGGAAGATGTAAAACCATCAACGGAAGATCAAGAATATCGCAAGTTTATGAAGTTGTTTTTTGACGAGGGTGATTAGGAGGATTGGATATGACAGACTATCAAATGGAATTAATGGTACTTGCTACCGCAGTGGGTTTCAGAAGTGAACTTAAAGATGGCAAAGTGTATTTAACAACTATTTACAAAAATCAAACAAGATTGTTTCCGATTGATGTAAACAGCAGTGATGCTTTCTTTGGAAGTGATGATGAAATTCTAGATATAATTGATGAGCGTCTTGGTGTTAAATCATACACAAAGGACTTAAAAAGAAGATACAATGTGTATTATGAGGCACTCGGTGATGAAAACCACAGATTTTGGGATAAAGCAAAATCAAAATCGTGAATTTAATAGAGGGGGGATAAAAATGAACTTTGATGAATTAAGAGAAAAATTTGTTACAATGGGCGAAAAGGCATTAAAGACTTTAGCGACTCAGATGAAAGAAGTGATGACCGGAGAAGCATACGAGAAATTTGTGGCTTTTTGTGAAAGACAACAAAAGAAAAGCGACCAAGCTATGTCGTTTGGAAAAGAAATTATTGGTGAGTTGATTAAATAAAATGAACTATCTTAGAGATTTAGCAGAAACAATAGGGTGGACATTTGTAAATGATGATTTAGACTTTACCGTATATGAATACACCCACAGAATTAGCAAATATGAAGAAGTGTCGCATATAGCACGCATTTATGAAAAGCCAAATGAAATAATGCTATATGATATTTTACAGACCCTTAAAAAAGTTTTGCCAAGAAAGTTAAAGAAAAAGATAGATAAGATATTAAAGAATATTAGAATTGAGGACCTTGCAAATGTTGTAGAGGTTGTCAAGTTTGCGATTGAAGAGTATAAAGCAAAGACCGACTATGCAAAACTAAAAGAGTATGGGGAACTTTTAAAAGTTGACCTTGAAAAACTTGGATATAAATTTAAATACACTTTAAAGAAAAGGGAAATTCAAGATATAATTGCAAAGATTGAAAATCACTTGCCAATAGAACTGGCGCCTGTGGTTGGAAGAATAAGGAGACTCGACTACAAGATTGCATACATAAAAACGAATAAAAGTAAATTAGAGGACAAAGATTAAAATCTTTGCCCTTTTTATTTTATTAGGCATTGAAAAACATATATTGCTGTGTTAAAATGAAGGTAGGGAATATAGGGGAGGCTTGATAAAATATGCAGGCTAAAAAACAAGACATATTAAATCACGATTGGCAAATATTTAAGGCAAAATATATGTTAAATGGTGGGGATTTTAATGCACTAGAAGATGAGTTTATGGCGTTATGTGAAGCGGAGTGCTTAGAGGCGCTTTCTGTGTATTCTGCCACAGTCAACTCTAGGTTCAGTGCAAAAATTCACAAAATGATAGAATCTTATCCAGACAACAAAGTAACGGAAACTATGGAAAAAAGAATGCGAGGAGAGGCGACAAAAGAGGACTATCAAAAGGCGTTGATAAAACACAATTTTAACAATAGACATTTAGTGTCAAATATGACACCAGATGACTGGATGGTGCAAATTATAGTAAGGCAGGGAAAAGTGGTTGGGCATCAATCAAATGAAAGTTTGGCGAAAATTTTAAAAGAAGAACCAGTCAAAGAGGATAATGATATTGTATATTTAAGTTTTCTTGCCAGCATACTTTCATCTGGTCAAGGGCTTACAAAGACTTCATATATGGTTTTGCTTGCTATTGCAAATCAACCATATTCAGACCTTGTACAAGATAAACTTTATGAAAGCGGAAGTGGCGAGTAAATAAATTGCCAAAATAGTTTTGATTTATTTTGAAATTTTATCAATCTATGTTAAAATACATATAACGAGTTTGGGAGGGTAGTAACAAATGGAAAATAAGAGGTTATTAACATTAAGTCACGATTGGGATATTTTTAGGGCAAAATATATTGCTGATGCTGAATTTGAAAATCACGAAAATGATTTTATGGCTTTGTGTGAACTTGGTTGCATTGAAGCACTTTCTATATACACTTCAATAAGTGGTATAGAATATGACAAGAAAATTTACGAAATGCTTTCTCGAATTCCAGATGATAGCCCACAAGATGTACAAAACAAAATGCTAATTGGGAAAGCAACGATGGAAGATTATTACTATTCAATATTAAAAAGAAATTTTAATGGAAGAGATGACATACCTGAGGAATATACTGGTGACTATTTGATGTGCCAACTTGTTATAACACAAGCTCAAAAAGTTGGAAAACAGACAAATGAGAGTTTTAAATCGCTTTTACAAGCAGAAACTCCAGATGAAGGAAAAGACAATCTTTACATAGAATATTTGTCAAGCATAATAGTAAATGGTCAGCGTTTATCACCCGAATCTAAATGGGCATTAATGGCAATAGCAAATCAACCATATTCTGACATTATGCAAAACAAACTTGCAGAAAAAAGTGGTGCCGAAGAAATGTAAGTCGAAAAGTGTTAATAACGGCGTTACGGATAAGTAAAAGATATAAAAGGGCAGAGATTTAAATCTCTGCCCTACATTTTTCATTCATTAACAAAAGTTGTTTTTTCTTATCTATCTTGAAAAACTTAGTTTTATGTGGTAAAATGTGGTTTATTGTTGAGGTAATTATTATATGTTAAGTAAAAGACAAACAATATTGAGCAACGATTGGCAAATATTAAAAGCCAAATATATATTGAAACCAGATTTTGCTATACACAAAAAAGATTTTTTAGCACTTTGTGAACTTGAATCATTTGAAGCTCTTTCATTGTATGTTTTGATGAATGATTTGGGCAAAAATGAAAAAATTGATAAAATGATTTTGGGTTATCCAAGTGTTAGTCCGAGAGAGACATTATCTATGATAAGTCGAGGGCAGGCAGATATGGAAGATTATTTTCGTTCTCTTGTAAAAGATGGTTTTAACGAGAGAAATACACTTCCAGACAAAAACACTGGTGATTATGTTATGGTAGGAGCTATTGGTAGTCAAGCAAATATTGTTGGAAAGCAAACAAATGCAAGTTTTCTATCTGTTTTAAAGCAAGACACCCCTGTTGATTATAAGCATAAAGATTCACTTTATCTATGTTATATCGCAAGTATTGCCATAAATGAGCAACATTTATCAAATACAACGATATGGGTGTTAAATGCAATAGCGAATCAGCCATATTCAAATATGCTTCAAAACAAACTTGAAGAAAAAGCAGGGAATGATAATTTGAATCAGAGAGGGGAAAATGAATAAAAATATTGAAAAAATACTAAGGCAAGATTTATTTAAATTGCAGGCTGAGTTTTTGTTAGGCGAAGAGTATTTGAAGATAAGAGATAGGTTTATGTGCCTTTGCGAACTTGGCTTGTTAGAGGCTTTAGAACTTTATTATTCGGTGCATGATGTGGGTGAAAATCAGCACATTGATAGAATTGTTGACTCTTTTCCTGAATGTGATGAGAATGGTGAGTATAGCTCTGATGTAGAGATAACTCAAGTTGGAAACGGTTTTGTTTTAAATTCACCAGAGATGGATGATTTTTTCAGCAACAGATCAAAAGCTATGATAAAGTTTTACAGAGAAAAAAATAGAGATTTGCCTAGGGGAGATTTGTCGAGGGCTTTTTTTGATAAGATAGCGGAATTTCCAAAATCTTGCGATATTGAGAATGGCGACAAATATTTGCAAACAAAAATAAATAATGCGGTTTCTAGTGGAAGTGATTGGTGTATTGTATTCACTTCAATTCAAAGCATTTTATACAACGGAAGAATTACACCACAAATAGGGTGGTTGTTAAATAGTGTAGCGAACCAGTCGCACTCTGATGTACTATTAAACTATCAAATTAATAAAGCATTAAAAAACATTGAGAAAGAACTTAACTCAGAAGATGTGTCTGAGTAAAACCAAAAAAAGCATTAGACAACGGGGATTATCTCCAATAGTCTAATGCTTTTATTTTTCTACAGTTATGAATTCACTATTTCTTATTAGGAACTATAACTGCTTTTCCTCCCATATATGGGCGAAGAGCCTCTGGAACGGTAATTGTTCCATCAGCATTAAGGTTGTTTTCAAGAAGAGCAATTAGTGCTCTTGTTGATGCAAGTACAGTGTTATTTAGTGTGTGTGGATAATATGTTCCGTTTGGACCTTTTGCTCTTATACCAAGCCTACGGCTTTGTGCATCACTTAGGTTTGAGCAAGAACCAACCTCAAAATATTTCTTTTGTCTTGGGCTCCAAGCCTCAATATCGCAAGACTTGACTTTAAGGTCGGCAAGGTCGCCAGAGCAACATTCAAGTTGTCTAACTGGTATGTTAAGATTTCTAAAAATTTCAACGGTATAAGACCACATTTTTTCGTACCAATCCATAGATTCCTCTGGATTACAGATAACAATCATCTCTTGTTTTTCAAATTGGTGAACTCTGTAAATGCCTCTTTCTTCAATTCCGTGTGCGCCAACCTCTTTTCTAAAACAAGGTGAATATGACGTCATTGTAATTGGGAGTTGGTCAACTTTCAAGATTTGGTCTTTAAATTTGCCAATCATTGAGTGTTCGCTTGTTCCGATAAGGAAAAGGTCCTCTCCTTCAATCTTATACATCATAGCGTCCATTTCTGCAAAACTCATAACGCCTGTAACGACATCACTTCTAATCATAAATGGAGGTATTGCGTAAATGAAACCTTTATCAATCATATAATCTCTGCTGTATGAAATCATAGCAGAAACAAGCCTTGCGGCATCACCTAGTAGGTAATAGAAACCATTTCCACTTGTTCTTCCTGCACTTTCTTTGTCAAGTCCAGAAATAGAATCAAGAATATCAGCGTTGTATGGTATTTCATAATCTGGAACAACTGGCTCTCCAAATCTTTTTAGCTCAACATTTTCGCTGTCATCTTTGCCAAGAGGAACAGATGCATCAATGATATTAGGTATTCTCATCATACGAGCTTTAACTTCTGCATCAATCTTTGATTGCTCTTCTTCAATCTCAACAAGTCTGTTAGCATTTGCTTTAACAGTTGCCTTGATTTTTTCAGCCTCTTCGATTTGCTTTTCTTTCATTAATCTGCCAACTTCTGCCGACAATTTATTCCTTTGTGCACGGAGGTCATCTCCCTCTACTTTAAGTGCTCTGTTCTTTATATCTAACTCTAAAACCTCATCAACAAGAGAAAGTTTTTCATCTTGAAATTTCTTTTTGATATTTTCACGAACGACATCAGGGTTTTCTCTTAAAAAATTAATATCAATCATTTTAGTCAATTCTCCTTTTATAGAATGTGTACATTATAATCCATTAAACCATATTTGTCAATTTTAATCTTTTATTTTTAGTTTTAACAAGTGTTTAACTTTTGTTAAAACAAGTATTCTATCTTGACTAAGGGCTTAACATTTGTTATAATATTTTTACTTTAATTTGGAGTGGTGTAGTATGGCTCAAAAGACAAAAGAAACAAACAAAATATCGCAGACAGTAGCCCAAATAATGCCGAACAGTTCAGATGCAGAGCTTGGGGTTTTAGGTTGTGCGCTAATATCTGAAGATGCCTGCATTGGAATTATTGGAAAACTGCAACCATCTGACTTTTATTCAGAGGTCAATAGAAAAGTTTTCGAGGCTATGAAGAACCTATATTCAAGAAACATTGTAATCGACTATATTACACTTACAGATGAACTTGAAAAAATGAATAGTTTAAACAGCGTTGGCGGGGCACAGTTTATAATGAGCCTAACAAATGTTGTACCATCAGCAGTGCGTTGGTCGCAATATGCTGAAATTGTGCAAAAGTGTGCAATTAACAGAAAACTTATTGATGTTTGTGAAAGGGTTGAAAGAAAGGCATATAACGGAGATGAGGACTCTCTTGAATCCGCTGAAAAAAGTATTTTTGAACTTGCCGAAACAGGTCAGGTTTCAGACCTTGAGCATATTGACCCATACCTTGATTTAGTTATTCAAAAGTTTGAAGAAATCAACAAAACGGGTGGGGAAACGCAAGGTATTCCATCAGGGTTTTATGCCATTGATGAAATAACCAGAGGCTGGCAAAATTCAGACCTTGTCGTTATTGCTGCAAGGCCGGCAGTTGGTAAAACTGCACTTTCTATGAACTTTATCGTAAATGCAGCGCTAAAAAAGAAAAAATGTGCGGTGTTTTCTCTTGAAATGAGCAGGGCACAACTTGTTCAAAGAATTATGTGCTCAGTTGCAGGCGTTGATATGTCAAAGGCATTAAGTGGAAAACTTGCAAGCCAAGATTGGTCTAAATTGTTTGATGCTATGAATACATTAAAATCTGCACAAATATTTATTGATGACAGTACGCTTAACACTCCATCAAAGATTTTAAGCAAGTGCAGAAAACTAAAGAGGGAACAAGGTCTTGACCTTATAATGATTGACTATTTGCAGTTAATGTACAGCGACAGAAAGACAGACAATCGTCAACAAGAAGTATCGGATATTTCAAGACAGATGAAAGTTCTTGCAAAGGAATTAAATGTTCCTGTATTGCTTTTAAGTCAGTTGTCTCGTGCGGTTGAAAACCGTGGCAAAAATTCAAAGCCGGTTCTAAGCGATCTTCGTGAAACCGGTGCTATCGAACAAGATGCAGATATAGTTATGTTTATTCATAAACCTGAGGAAATGAAAGGTGTTGAAAAAGAGGGTGCAAGTTCGGATTATACCGCAGAAATTATTTTTGCGAAGCACAGAAGTGGTAAGGTAGGAAGCGTATTCATTGGGTGGAAAGGTTCAAGAGTTAGTTTCGTTAACTTGCCTCGTGATGGGAACGCTCAAAGTTTAATGGAGTCGGCGCCTCCTGAAACCAAGAGGATTAAAGGGCCAGAACTTGTGGATATTGGCGACTTTAACGACATATTTGTTGATGAGGGCAATTTGCCACCATTTGATGTGCCGGATATGGTTGGAGATGGCTCTCCAATTATGGCTGATGACATTGATTTTCCACCAGATGACCCAAATGGGGACATATTTGATTAAATAGGAGTTTATAATGATATCAAGTAAAGAATTGAGAAGAAAGTGGTTAGATTTTTACATATCAAAAGGACACACTGATATTGGTGCGGTTTCACTTATTGGAGATGGAACAACGGGTGTAATGTTTAATGTTGCAGGTATGCAACCATTGATGCCATATTTGCTTGGCGCAAAGCACAAAGATGGAACAAGACTTTGCAATGTTCAAGGTTGTGTCAGAACTGTTGATATAGAAGAGGTTGGTGATGATTGCCATTTAACATTTTTTGAAATGATGGGCAACTGGAGTCTTGGTGACTATTTTAAAAAGGAAAAAACCGCGTGGACTTTCGAACTTTTAACAAAAGAGTTTGGCTTAGACAAAGATAAAATTTGTTCAACAGTTTTTGCAGGCGACAAAGGTGTTGATAAAGATGATGAAACTGTTGAATATCTAAAAGAACTTGGAATGAAACCAGAGAACATCTTTTATTTAAAGGACAACTGGTGGGAACTTGAGGGAACGACAGGAACACCTTGTGGACCTGACAATGAATGGTTTTATCCTATCCATGACAACAAATGTTGCGATAAATGTGATATCAATTGTGAGTGCGGAAGATTTGTAGAGATTGGAAATGATGTCTATATGCAATATGAAAAGACAGCAGATGGATATAAGCCTCTTGCAAATAAAAATGTTGATACAGGTTTTGGTTTTGAAAGATGTTTAATGTTCTTAAATAACCTAAAAGATGTTTACAGAACAGACATTTTTGCACCAGTTATAAAGAGAATCGAAGATTCTTGTGGGAAAAAGTATGGCGAAGATGAAAAGGCTACAAGAGCAATGAGAATTATTGCTGACCATACAAGAACAGCAGTTATGCTTATTGGAGATGAGAACGGAATTGTTCCATCAAATGTTGGAGCAGGATATATTCTTCGAAGAGTAATGAGAAGAGCAATTAGGTTTGCAAGGCAACTTGATATTGATTGTTCAATATTAAATGATATTGCTAAAATTTTCATTGAAGATATTTATTCTGAGGCATATCCTTTGCTTAGAGAAAAAGAGCAATACATTTTAGATGAAATTACAAAAGAAGTACAAAAGTTTGAAAAAATGCTTGTTCAAGGAAACAAAGAGTTTGAAAAAGTTATTGATGGCATAAACCGGAAAAGAGAGTTTATGCAAAAGAACAATTCAGATGCTGTTGTAGAAAATGTTATAACTGGAAAATCTGCATTTAGGCTTTATGATACTTTTGGATTCCCAATTGAATTGACAATTGAAATGGCAGAAGAACTTGGATTTTCAGTTGACAAGGCTGGCTTTGATGAGGCATTTAAAGAGCATCAAGAAAAGAGTAGGTCAGCAGAAAAAGGAGAGTTCAAAGGTGGACTTAGTGAGGGTGGTGAGATTGAAACAAGATACCACACAGCGGTACACTTAATGCAGGCAGGACTCAGAAAAGTTTTAGGTGATGGAGTCTATCAAAGGGGTCAAAATATCACAAGTGAAAGAGCAAGATTTGACTTTTCTTATGATAAACCAATGACAAAAGAAGAAATTGAAGCAGTTGAAAATTATGTCAATGATGTAATCAAGAAAGAAGTAGAAGTTACAATGGAAGAAATGACAGTTGAAGAGGCAAAAAAAGCGGGAGCAATTGGTATTTTTGACAGTAAATATGGCGACATTGTAAAAGTTTATACAGTAGGCGACTACTCAAAAGAAATTTGTGGTGGTCCGCACGTAAAAAACACAAAAGAAATAGGTTTATTCAAAATTGTAAAAGAACAAAGCAGTAGTGCAGGGGTTAGAAGAATTAGGGCTGAAATTAAGTAAACTACACAAGGGGAATAAATGAACAAAATAGCATTTAACTTATTATTAGTTTTTTGTGGCTTTTTGGTAATTGTTGCTGGACTTGGTGTTACTATGATGATAGCACCGGGTGCAGACATTTTGGGTGTTCGATATATAAGGTCTACAAGTGGTAGTGTTCACGAAAGCAGATCGGTTTATTGTTTAAATAGCCCAGTTGAAGAATTCAACATTTCTTGCGATAACATTCCAATTGAAATAAGGTTTGTGCAAAGTTACACATTTACAATAGAACTTGAAGAAAAATATAATGGTTATACAAAAACTCTGGAAACCCCAGATATTGCTGTGGACGATAGTGGAAATATCATAGTTTTCACAGTTCAAGAATATGAGCCTTTTGTCTATCACAACAGACTCGCCGGTAGCGGTTTAAGAATTTCAATTCCTATCTACTATGCGGGCAGGGTCGCTGTTCAAAGCAATTCATCAAGTATTGTGGTTGATGGAATGAATGGGACTTTAAGCGACTTGATTATATCGACAGGTGGCTCAGTTAATGTCAATGCTGTAACAATAAATAAACTTAAATTGAATGTGCAATCGAAAGGGGTCAATATCAATGAGGGTGCACAAATCAGCGAATTAAATATTGATGCAGGAAGTGCAAAGATAAAAGTATATGAGCAAATTTACGGTGATATAATTTACAAAGCACAAGGTGGAGGGCTGTATTTCAAGGCTTGTGAAAATCTTGAAGTTCAGGCTGGGTCATCTGTTGTAGGGTCAATTGATGAAAACCTGGCACTTGTAAATGGTAATGCAAAAGTTGAAAGCAATGCAAAAATTAAACTAGATGCAAAGGGTGATATTGATATAAAGACTAAAAATGCTGATATTTCTCTTGGACACGAATCAGTTTCTTATGCTGGAAATGTTAATATAACAACTCGAAGTGGAGATGTCGTCCTAAATGGTAAAAGAACAGCAGAAACCACAATAAATACGAAAAGTGGCAATATTGTTGCAGAAGATTTAGACAACTTTAAAATTGAAACAGAGTATGGTTTAATTGATATAAAAATGTGTACAGCAGGAACGATAAGAAATGGAAGTGGAAAGGTGGTTGTTGCAGGTTGCAGAGATTCAATTGTTGCCAATTCAAGAAGTGGGGATTTGATATTTGGAGAAAGCGAAAGTGCATTCCCAGCAAGTGCAGAGGTTGTAACGCTCGGAGGAAATGTAACATTCATAAATGCAACCGAGGGTCAGATAAACATAACGACAGAAAGTGGAGATGTAAGCCTAGAGGGCAAAATGAATAGCCTTGCAACTGTAAAGGTTGAATCAAAGAAAGGAGATTTCTATACAGAAAGTTTTTCAGGGCACGCCAACATTAAAACTGGCGGAAATGTGCATATGAAAGTCTTATCTGCTAGCAATGGGATTGAGGTAACATCAAAGGACAAGAATGTTGTTATAGAAATAGAAAAAGACACGAATTTATCTTTTGATTTAATAACTGGAAGAGCAAACAAAATAACGCTTTGGGATGAAAAGCATAAAGACAGAAATTATTTATCTGCTCTTGATGCAGATATAACAATAATGACAGGGAAAGGGGAAATAATTATACAAGAGCCAAATGCGAAAGATACTAAATAAGCAAGGAAGTCGGATCGT
>JAZNEY010000101.1:0-11676 GCA_045588795.1 Clostridia bacterium
GCGGTAATTCCCCCCTTTTATAATTATCGTTTACTTGATCACAAGTAAGAGAATTATGGAACTTTAACATATTATGGGAGAGTTCCAGAGCGGCCAAATGGAACGGACTGTAAATCCGTCGACTATGTCTTCGATGGTTCAAATCCATCCTCTCCCACCAAGTAAGCCCTAGGGAATACCCTAGGGCTTTTTGTTTGTTTAAATATAACTCAGAAAAGGCATAATTTATTTTGTAAATTAGTATGGTTGCAAATAAAAAGAGTTAGTTGCCAGTGGAGAATATCTCCGATTGTGGGCTCAAAGGCCCGTGCAACTAACTCTTTGATTAATATACACCGAAGATAAGATAAAGTCAATAATTATTTTGTAAAAACAAAAAACTGGCGGAAGAGAATTTGAAATTCTCAGTCTCGCCAGTTCGGGTGAAATCAATACTACCCACAAACAGACGTCGAAACGCCTGAATTAGGTGGATAATAGTATTGATTTCGTGTTATTTTGATACCGAAGCGAAAGTGAAACACTTTGTATAAACCTCGACATCAATAAGAGACCTTGCTACGCCGATAGATGAACAAACCGCTATCAATACACCCAAAGTGAACAATAGTACAGCCTCAATGGCATCAATATATCACAAAGAGAATGTAAAGTCAATCTTTATTGAAAAAATCTAAAGCGCATTACAAAAATATAGACTATTTTAATATTGACAAAAATACTAAAATTTTGTATAATGTCAACATAATTCAACCAAGCCCCAAAGGCACTAAAAGGATGGAAACGTCGCACGGGTTGAATTTTTTGTTTTTTCAGTTGTGAGAAAACAATAATATATCTGGTGTCTTGTGGCACCAGATTTTCTATATTGACAAAATTTACCGCTAAATATATAATTTAGTATAATGAATTGAGGAGGTCCGGCGATGCATTTTAATATGGAAGCGGAGATTGCGGATAAGATTATAAATGAGTATGAAAAAGCAGGTTATACGCAAAGTGTAAAAAATAAAATTCTAATGTTTAGGTCAAATGAATGTTTTGGAAAAATAATTGCAAGAATTGGCAGGCAAAATAGTGAATTGTTTAAGAAAATACTTGAAGAAAAGATAATTAAACTTGATTATGATGCGGTAAAAAAGAATTTTGGGAGTGACCAACAACTTTTGTGGGCACTTCGAAACGGAAAGAAGAATATGGGCAAAGACGAAAAGAGAATTCTTGAAGAATATGCACATAAAGAAAATGTTTGTTGGGCTCTATATAGTTATATGTCAGAGTTTGGTGAGGTAAATGAAGATATAATGACTCCGGATGGTAGCGGTTGGGGAATTAATATCGAAGTTCAAAAATCTCCTTATGGCGAAGACTTAACCCCAAAAGAAGTAATAATTAAAGAAATGCAGGCTGGTGGGAGAGAACTCGAAGCAGAACTTGATGCACAAACCTATTTTTCAAAAAAAGTAGTTTCAAGTGAACTTGTTGATTTAGTTTTGCAAAATAATCCAAGAGAATCGCTACTAAAAACACTTTTAATGTGTTGTTACCAAGAGTACGAAAAGAGAGTTGAACTTGCGAAAACATATGCACAAATCGTTGAAAACCCTCGTTCAATTATGGGGTTTTTAAATGTAGAAAAAGAAGATTATTTTCAATTTAGAGAAAGGTATAAAGGTTATGCTCATAACCTTTATGAATGGGGTGATGATGCTAAAAACGAAGTACTTCAAATCGCAATGGGTAGAGAAGCCTTTTTAGTAGATCAAACAGCAGAAGACAGTTTTAAATTTGTTAAGCGTTTCTTTTGGAGTTACTACCAGGCGAAAAATATAAGCCTTGAAACATTAGAAGTATTGGCAAATACTGCAAGTGCTACTTTTCGTGATAGTATATATACAAAGAAACTTTTGTATTACACACTTCCAAGTGTTGAGCTTAAAGAGGTTGTTCTTGGTGCGATTGAGAACAAACTAACAAGCGAAGAAATAACGAATCTAATTGATATAAGTAGTTATGATGCAAAAGGTTATGAAGAATATATAACAAAAAGGTATAGTGGCTATGGGTGGAAAATAAATATAGAACTTGAGAAAAGAAAAAATGAAGAAGCCCAAATGAATTACGAGTTGCTAAAAGTAAAGCAAAGGGTGGAAGAGAAAAGAAAGAATTGTGAGTCTCAATCATAAAGTTATACTTAAAAGAAATTAAAGTTATAGGGGAGAAAGTATGTCTAATATTGATAAAATAGAAGATAAGAAAATTGTAGATTTTGCAGTAAATTTAGTTAAAGAGAATTATTCTAGAGTTTTAAAAACAAACGACCTCGAAGGTCGGATAAAATTAAGGGATACGGCAGGGATCGTGACAGTAAGGGTTAATGAGAGAGGTAGTAATAACGAGCTCTTTTATGTGATTTTACAAGGTCAATCTGCAGAGGTATATAGATTTTATGACGGAAGTCGAAACCGCTTTGAACAAGAGTTCTCTTCGTTTATGAAAGCGGAAGAGAGTTCTGGTATAGGCGAAGAAGAGAGCTCTTCGTGTTAAGCGAAAATCTTGTAAATTTTTGTAAAAGAAAGTAAATAAAAATAATTATTTTAGAAGGTAAAAATCTTAAATAAATTTTAATTATTTATTAATTGTGCTTGCCTATTAGAAAAAATAGTGATACACTATAATTAATATACTAAACAGTGGAGGGATACCTATGGCAGAAATTAAGTATGAAGTTACCGAAAAACTTGGTGCTCTATCAGAGCCTGTAAATGGTTATGCTAAGGAATTAAATATGATTAGCTGGAATGACCATACACCAGTATTTGATTTAAGACCTTGGAACTTAGCACATGACAGAATGAGCAAGGGAATAACTTTCAACAAGGCAGAAGCAAAGGCATTAAGAGATATTTTAAATGGCCTTAACCTTGATGATTAATAGGTAAAGTTTTTAATAAATAAAAAAGAACGAATATGCAAATTATGTTGCAATTCGTTCTTTTTGTTTGTGTAAATTTTATGAAGCCCTTGAATTTCTTTGTGGTTCAAAAGACTCTTTATGTTGCAATGGCTCAAGTTTAAATTGCTTAGTAGCATACAAACTTCTGTCTGCCGACCTTTGTCTTAGTTGTTCTTCTTCTCTGTATAGTGCTTGGATTGTTCGTTTTGATGATTCATCAAGAAGTCCTTGGTCTGCAAATCTTTTCATTTCCATAAGTGCACTGTATCTAGCGTCAGCCTCTTCAATTCTGGATAGGTAACCAGCGAATCCCCCCTCGCCATTTTTTGCCATTTGGAGTGAGGTGTTCATTTGAAAAGCAAGTGCTCTATCTCTCTCATTTGTTGGAGTTCTATTCATATTTGTAACTTGCACTTTATGTCTTGCTTCGTGAATTGAGGTTTGTAGTATTCTCATTGGAATGGTAGGGTCTTTTGTCTCTCTGCCTTTATTTACAGCCTCAATTAAGTCTTTATTTATAAAGATTGTATCAACGCCATCTGCATAAGTTCCGAGTGTTGTTTTTCCTCCGCCACTTGCAAACTTTCTTGCTTCTACGCTTGGTGGGGCAACTCCGTTTGAGGCGCAATATCCATCAACCAAGCCCTCTACAAGGTTAAGTATATCTTCGGTTTGAAGAGAGTAGAATGTGTCTGAATTAAAGCATTTTACAATGCCATTATATTCTTTTGGGTTTACTTTTGGGACCCTCGTAATTGTTTCTGCATCTCCACCGCTGAACATATTGTTTTCTTGCATAAAGCCACGAAGTTTCCATATTGACTTCATTCTGATATTCATTGCATCATTTGCTCTGTAATCAATAATATTGCCGTTTTCATCTGCGTGTCCCAAAACCATTAGTTCAAGATTTTTAGGGTCGCTTAAATATTTCGCAAGAGCAACAGCTTCTTTTCTAAGTTCTTCAAGTTTTTGAGCTTGCTTATTGTTTCTTTTTTCTTTTTTCTTTAATTCAATTCTTACTTGATTAATATATTGATTAACATAATCTGCAAGTTTTTTTGCAAATTTTTTATCTATTGCAATTAAGAGTGTTGCATAATCAACAATATCTTCGTCCTCATTAATTAACACTCCAAATTGTTCAAAGTACATTTCTTGAATAAATTGAAAAAAATTACGAAATAAGATGGTTTTCTGTTCATCATCCATCTTTTCTAAAATACTTTTGTCAATTTTTACCAAAGAAGTAAGGTGTTTTGAGTATTTCTCAAATAGATTTGTGTCAAATTCTTCTTGCCCTGTTTGAACGAATTTTTCACGCATTCTTTTGTCCCCCTTTTCTATTGTGGCTACATTATACACTATATATCAAGAAATTTCAATAGGTGAGGCAAAATTTGTTCAAAAAATCACACAAAAAGTGAAAACCTCCCACATTATTGTGAGAGGTTTTTTGATGATTTATATGTGAAATTTCTTAGAATTATACAAAAATGTGTAAATAATTGTATGAATTGGAATATAAAGTGTACAAATCGCAGGTAGGTACCAAAGCATATGATTGTAATCAATTTGTGTAAAACTGTATAGTCCAAATGGTATATTTATTACATAAATTATAACTAAGCATTGAACTGCAAATAATAATGAAAATATAATAGCAATCTTGGCTGAATATTTTGGTTTTACTTTTTTTGTTTTGTTTAACAAGTACAAACTCAAGAAAGTTATCGGAATAATCAACATTAAACCAAGAGTCATAAATAAGTAGAATGAGGCTGGTAGCGCACTTGGAACAAAACTCATATCAGTAAGTCCCATAGGTCCAGCAAGTAAATACCCAATCACAAGAAGAAATGAAACAACTGCGTATGACAAGAAACTTGTGAACATTTTTATTTTGTTTGTGAGAATATAGTTTTTGGTTTCCGGTCCCTCTTTTGGTCTCCTTGCATATCTTCGAACTTCTATTCCAGCATCTCCAAAATTTGATTGTAATTCTTCAAGTGAACAACTTGCAGGTTTTGGGAGAGTAGCGTTTTTATTTGTATTTGAAAATTTTATTGAGCCATAAGATGAAAGGGTATTTAGTAATTGCTTACTATCGTTGTCAGTGTATTGCGGAACAAAACTTCGCTTGTTGTCAACAAACAAGTTGGTTGTCGCATCTGGGTCGCGATATATTGGCTCAGATAATGTGTCATTTTGAATAAGAGCAGGGGAGGTCTCATCGATTGTTGCAACCTCATTCATTGGGTCCTCTGCAGGAGCTTCAAAATGTTCTCTTATTGCAATATCTCGACTATCACTTAAAACTTCATCTCGGTCATAGTCATAATTGTAATTTCTTGTCAACGATTCTTCATTTCGAAGAGTGAAATTTTGGTTTTGGTAATTTTCAATTTCATCTTCTACATCTTTTTCGTTTTCATCTTCAAAAATGTTTGTGTCATCTTGTCCGTATTCATCTTCACCACTTTCATAGCCGTAATTATAACCAGTAAATAGGGAAGAGGTTTGCTCTTGTTCTTCTTCGTTTTCATCTTCTGTGCCAAAGATTAGTTTGTTTGAAGAATAGTTGTCGTAGTCTGTATCTTCATTGTTTTCTTCTGGCGACTTTTCGCCTACAAAATCTGTAAAACTATCATAAGAATAGATGTCATTGTTGTATCTTTCAATATCTTCAAAATCTTGACTGCTTTCAAGCTCTTCTTCAAAATCATCTTCTAAAGAATTTTCTTCGGTGTATATTTCTTGGGAATCCTCTTCGCTACTAAAATCAGAGCAATCATCATTAATCATTTCATCAAATACTGAGGAGATGGCAGTTGGTTCATTGGTGGTCGAATCTTGTTCATCAGTGTCAAAACCAGAGCCTCCGACTTCATCTTTTACTTGACTAAAATAGTTTTCTTTATTCAAACTATAATCTTTAAAATTGAATTTTATAGATGAGGTATAATTTTTGCTTTCGCGTTTCAAGGCGGTGGTTTCTTCAATTTTAGGATTACATTCTAATTCTGTTTCTTCTGTGTCGCTTTCTGTCTCGTTCTCGTATTCATCAACTTCTGAGTATTTGGCTGTTTCTTCAATGTTTTCAACCAAATCTTCCGCTAAATCAGTTTCTTTATCCAAGTTTTCTTCTGCAATGTTCTCTTCATCTTCAAATAGGGAGGATATATCATCAAATTTAAAATCTTCGGGTTCTTTAATCGTTTCACTTTCTTCGTTTTCTTTATCTAATTCATTTTCATTTGTGTTTTTGATTGAGTCAAATAAATCAAATTGATTTTCATCTGTGTTATAATATTCTTCAACGACTTTTAAATCTTGTTCATCTGTTCCAAGAAGAAAATCATTGTTTTCTGAATCTTCATCATCAAATAGTTCTGAAAATGGGTTGATGTATGACTGTTCAGTTGTTTCAGTAGATTCTTCACTTTTTATTTCTGTTTGAGTTAAAGTCTCTACAATTAAATCGGCGGGGGTATTTTCCTCTTGCTCTTCAATAAACGATTCTTCGCTTGCCTGTTTAACTTCTTCTTCAACTGAAGAATCTTGAAGTGAATCTTCAGCAGATTCAGTTACTGTAGTTTCTTCTGGCTGTACTTCGCTTTCATTTTCAGCTATAAGGTTATCAATTATTGACCTAGATGAAAGCCACTCTCTCATATTGTTGTCATATTCAGCTTTTCCAAGGTCTGTAAGTTTATAGTAATGCCTTTTACCGCCAATATCACTATTTACCCAATATGCAGATATAAAACCTTGACTTTCAAGCCTTTTAAGGCAACTGTAAAGAGTAGGTTGCTTTAATTCATAAGTACCTTTGCTTTTTGTTTCAATCTCTTTTATGATTTCGTAGCCGTACTTATCACCACCTGCAAGTGTTTTTAAAATTATAGTGTCGACGTGTCCACGAATTAAATCAGAATCAATAGCCATAAATATTGCTCCTTTGATTAAAAGTAAAGACAATAATCCAATATTATTCAATACAATTATAACTTTTTTAATTAAAAGATGTCAATTAATAAAACACCCATTTGTATTTTTCTTTGCAAAATTTAAACTAAGTTGGTATAATAGAGGTATGACATCACAAGCAAAGATTATAAGGTCAAAAAGAAAGACAATATCAATAACAGTAAATGCACTTGGCGAGGTGGTTGTAAAAGCACCACCAATAGTTCCAGATGCAGAAATTTACAAATTTTTACAAGAAAAACAAGAGTGGATAATATCCAAGCAGAAAAAACATTCTTTAATTGGTGAAAAACATAAAAATTTGGTGCGATATGAGGACTTTATGCTTTTTGGGGTAAATTATAGAACTGTTAGAGAAAATGGCATAAAAACCGCAAATTTTATCCCAAACAGATGTTTAATTCCGGCAGGGCTATCTCAAAAGGAAGAGTTGCATAAAGTTATTTTGACATATAAAAGACTTGCAAATAAATGGTTGAAAGAAAGGACTCTTGAAGTTTCAAAAGTAGTAGGCTTGAAATTTGATGAATTTAAAATTTCAGATACAAAAGGCAGGTGGGGTTGTTGCAATTCAAATTTTTGCATTAATCTTAATTGGAGAGTTGTATGTTTGCCTCCGCAGATAATTGATTATGTTATTGTACACGAACTTTCCCATTTAAAGGAAATGAATCATAGTTCAAAGTTTTGGAGTGAGGTAGAATCTATTTTGCCGGATTACAAAAAGAGGCGAAAAATGTTAAAAGAATATAGTTTTTTGTTTAGTCTATATAAAGGTTAAAGTTAAGGTAATTTAGGAAAAATTAAAATAGTATTACGCATTAAAGTTGTTGGTAGATAAACAAAACAACGAACAATAAAATCATAAAAGTTGACAATGTAAAAGGAGGTAAAAATTTTACCTCCTTTTTGTTATTCTTCTATATTTGAAATCGTTGGACTCGTTTCTACAATTTCAAGTTTTAATTCAGTAATCTTATTGCTTTCAATTGAAAGTATTGTAAATATAAGCGTGATAACCTTAGATAAGAAATTTCCGTGTTCATCAATTTGGTCATCAATTGTATCAATTTTAATAACATCACCAATATCGCACAATTCTTCAGCTTTTTCAAAAATCAGTCCGCCAACGGTTGAATAGTTCGATTCAGGCAAATGTTCAATCTCTAGCGTTTCAAAAAGTTTTGTGATTTCTGTATCTGCATTAATAATGTAACTACCATCTTCAAGTTTTTGTATGTTTTCGTGTACCTCTTCATCATCATGTTCATCATAAATTTCGCCAAGCATACATTCGATACAATCTTCAAGCGTCAATAGTCCACTCGTGCCACCTTGTTCATCAATTACAATTGCCATATGTTTTTTTGCTTTTTGCAATTCTCTTATAACATCATCAACCTTCATCTCACCCGAAATAAACAATGGTTTTGTCATCAATTTCTTGGTGCTGATTTGTTTGTTTGAAGTGAGTAGGGCAGTGAAGAAGTCTTTTTGGTTTAAAACGCCAACAACATTATCTCTTGTTCCGCTATATACAGGAAGCCTTGAATATTGGTGTTCAACGAACAGCTTTTTAATAATTTCAATATCTTCATTTTCTTCTACGAATATAACATCTTTTCTATGTGTCATAATATTGTGGGCAGATTGGTCGCCAAGACTTATTGCGCCTTGCAAAATTTCTTTGTCATCATGGTCAATAACCCCTTCTTCTTCCATTGTGTCAATAATACTTTCAAGTTCCGTTTCTGTTACAGTTGGTGTAACATCAACTTCACCCTTTTTTGTTATTCTTTTTTGTAAAGCATAGAATGGGTAATAGATAATTGCGTATTTAAGCAAAAAATAGATAGTATTCGCATAGCGAAGTGCATATTTTTCTGGATTTGCTTTTGCTCTTGCTTTCGGAAGAATCTCACCAAAAATCAAAATGATAATCGTTAAAACAACAGTGTTTAACAAGTTCGCAAGAGTTGGGTCCAAAATGTATTTTGCAAACAAATATCCGGCAATAGTGGTACAGCCTATGTTTACCAAATTGTTAAAAGTCAATATACAAGAAAGAGTTTTTTCAAAATTTTCTGTGATATAAATTGCCTTTCCTGAACCCTTCTTTTTTTCTTCTGCAAGAGATTTAAGCCTTATTGAATTTACTGAACTGTAAGCAGTTTCGCTGGAAGAGCAAAATGCAGAACAGAATATAAGAATAATAATTCCTATAAGTAATAAAATGTCGCTTTGTGCGACGGTTTGTGCCAAGACAAGTGTACTCGGGACAATCATTTTTTCTCCTATAAATCTATTTATCACGATTTGTCATAAGAATTTTATGGCAGATAAACAAATTTTATTCGTATATTATATAACAATTTATAAAAATTGTCAAGTTTGGCATGATGAGGAAGTAATAAATCTACTAAAATTTACGAAGAAGCCCAATAACAACTCCCAAAATTGAGCAATCATTAACAATAATTGGCTCCATAAAATCATTTTCTGGCTGTAAACGAATATATCCATTTTCTTTATAAAATCTTTTAACCGTAGCACTGTCCTCAATAAGTGCCACTACAATGTCCCCGTTTTCAGCGTTTTGTTGTTTTTTTACAATAATTTTGTCGCCATTATATATTCCGGCATTAATCATACTTTCGCCACTTACAGTTGTTGCAAAAATGTCATTTGCACTAAACATTGATTTTGGAAGATAAATATTTTCTTCAAAATTTTCAGTTGCAAGAATTGGAATACCAGCAGCTACTGTTCCAAGTAATGGGGCAGAAGTTATTTCATCCATATTTACAGTAGATTGCTTAAGTCCAACAACTTCAATTGTACGATTTTTTGTACTTGAACGCCTAATAAGACCTTGTGATTCAAGTTTGTCAAGGTAGTATTGTGCAGTTGCTGAGGACTTTAATCCAAGTTCTGCGCATATTTCACGGACAGTAGGAGGATATCCAAAGTTATTTACAAAACTTGTGATAAAATCAAGTGTTTTATTCAATTTATCTTGCGTAGTTTTAGCCATTTTGTTGGTCCTCTGATGACAAAATTATTTAGTGAGGTTATTATACTACACAAAAAACAAAAATGCAAAACATTTGTTCAAATTTTCTTAACAAAATTTTAACAAATATTATTGATTAAAATAAATATGTGTGATATACTCAATAAGGTTTGTTGGAGAAAGAAAAAAATGAATAAAAATGAACACGAAAACCACTCTCACGATTGTTCGTGTGGTTGTGGACATCACCATAATAATGATGAAATAATTACGAAAAAAACGAAATATAAAGATTTTGAATTTGATGACAACACAGATGACAGTTGCGACCTAGACCCAAGCAAAATTTGTGACAACTGCGGAAAATGTCTTGATATATACAACACAGATAAAGATGGTTTTGTGCAAATTCAAATTGACAGAATAGAAAAAGGAGATAGTTCACTTCAAGACCTTTACAAGATGTATGGTCTTGATGGGGACTAACCCTTTTGAATTTAGTATTTAATTTGGTTCATCATCACGAAGTTTAACCTTATTAGCGACACTTCTTCGTAAATCCTCTGAGATTGCAGCGTAGTGTCTCTTTGTGGTATTAACGTCTTTGTGCCCAAGGACATCTGCAACAATGTAGATGTCTTTTGTTTCCCGATAAAGTTCTGTGCCGTAAGTACTCCTCAATTTATGAGGGGTAATTTTTTTTAGTGGGGTGGTTGCACACGCATATTTTTTTACAAGCAGTTGCACTGTTCGTACATTAATTCTTTTATTTTGAAGAGATAAAAATAGTGCATCTTCGTGTCGTGCGTTGTGATTTTCTACTCGCAATTGAAGATAGTCCAATAGGGCTTTTCTGACTTCATAGCCAAAATACACAATCTCTTGATTTCCACCTTTTCTAGTGATTTTTATTCCATTTATATCAAAGTCAACATCTTCCATATTTAACCCAACACATTCAGATACACGAATTCCGGTTCCAAGCATAAGTGTAATGATTGCAAGGTCTCTTTCTTTTGTGTGTTCATGAAATGCTTTTTCTCTATCTGTAAGCGAAGAGCCTGCCTCTGTGATAGACAAAAGTTTTGCAATTTCATCTGTCTCAAGTTTGATAATAGGTTTATCGTGAAGTTTAGGCATTCTGACTTTTTGAGTAACATTTTCGTTTATAAGTTCTTTGTTGTAAAAATAAGTAAAGAATGTTTTTATTGTAGAAAGTTTGCGAGATTTGCCTTGTTCTCCATTAGAATACTTTTTGTTGTCGTACTCATAGTGAGACAAATAACTTAAAAAGTTTTCAATAGTTTGTGCAGAAATTTTGTTCAAGTCTGCTGGCTCTAATTCCATTAAATCCTTGTCAAAAATTTCTGTTTTTGTCATAAGGTATTCAAAGAAAACTCTTAAATCATACGCATAATTGAGTCTTGTGAGTGGGGAAGTAGATTGTTCAACTCCAACAAAAAACGACTCCGCAAACGGAGGCAACTCCTTTAAAACTTCTCTTGTTTTTAATATGCAGTTTTCTGCACGAACTTCAAAATAATTTTTCATAGTTTAATTATAACTCACATTTTAATAATTTCAAAGCAAAAATCAATCTTTTCGCAAAATACTATTTAAAAGAATTAGGTACAACAAAATTCTTTATATTAGTGCTATAAGTTTTGATAGACAATCTGTAACAAATTGTTGCAAACATTTCGAATAAGATTCTTTA
>JAZNEY010000102.1:0-11532 GCA_045588795.1 Clostridia bacterium
TAACACCGCAAGCAATCGCAGCCTCTAAAACATTATTTGTACCAAGCACATTGGTTTTTACAGCCTCAACCGGAAAGAATTCGCAAGATGGAACTTGCTTCAATGCTGCTGCGTGGAAAACATAGTCTACACCTGTCATAGCAGGAATTATAGAGTTGTAGTCACGAACATCTCCAATATAGAACTTAATCTTTGAGTTGTTGTATAATTTCCTCATATCATCTTGTTTTTTCTCATCTCGACTAAAAATTCTTATTTCCTTAATGTCAGAATTTAAAAATCTTTTTAGCACAGTATTTCCAAAAGAACCTGTACCCCCAGTAATTAATAATACCTTATCTTTAAACATTATTTTTCTCCTTTTGTGTCTTTATTTAATTATCTCTCAAATCAACCATTTAGTCAACCATTAAAATAATTAGTCTCTTGTTTTTCTATACCTTTTGCAAACTTATTAAATTTATCTATTATACCTTTAATAGAATATTTGTACTCTTTCAAACTATCTCTAGCGTTTTCGAGGTATGTTTTATCGCTCATTATTTCTTTTAATTTAGAATATAACCCTTCATTTGAATTTTCACAAACAAACCCATAGTCTCCAACCACCTCATCAGCTGAAATTGTATTAGTTGTAAGCACCGGTACACCCAACACCATTGATTCAATAAGCACAATCCCATAAGACTCATGAAATGATGGTAAAACGAAAAGATTCGACTGTTTTATATATGGATACGGGTTAAATTTATTTCCTAAAAGTTTTACATAACTTTCCATTCCATTAGAGCAAATATAATCTTTAATCTTACCATACTCTTTCCCATCTCCCGCTATTGCATATTGAAAAGTAAATCCTTCTTTGTGTAACTTTTGTAATTGTTCCAACAACCTTATATGTCCCTTTTCCTCGCTTAGCCTTGCGACTGTAACCAGTCTCATCCCTTCGCCCCAGTTGAAAGATGTCTCTTCTTTGGCTTTTGTTATTATCTCTTCTGTATTTATAACATTGTACAAATAATCTATTTTACTTGAAATATTTGGAAGTAACTGTTTCATCTGCTCTGCACAACTTTTTGACACGCAAACTATTTTATCAAACTGTTCAAAGATACTTATGGCATACGGCTCATTAAGTCCACTTCGACCAAAATCACTATGCATAAAGGCAAACTTTTGTTTCGCTGTAACCTTTTGTAATATCAATTCTGAACAGCCCCTCATCATAGACTTCTTTCCCATACTAGGCTGAAAAGATATAGCAATATCATAATTTTTTTCTAAACATTTTTGTTTGTTTAATGCATTTTGAAAAATCTTGTTACAACCAAACACTTTCGCAATACATGCCTTTATTGTCCTTTTGACAAAAAATGGCAAACCATACTTCTTCGCATTTTTCTGTAAAACGGCAAACGGAAACAATGCTTTATTCGTTCGTATTATATTGATAGATTTATCTAATTCCTCAATTAAAGGACTATCATCATTCATCAGCAATAAATCAACATTAATACCTTTGCCTGCTAATAAGTTGACAAAATTTATACAACTCCTCTGGATTCCGCCAGTATCCAAATCTTTTAATGCTACAACTATATCCATTTTACAAACTCCTTATGTACCCTACATTTTGCAATTGTGTCTATGTAATTAACGAAACCAATCTCAGTGAAACATTTAATCCAAACATAAATAAACAACATCTTATTAACAAAAACTTACTCTTTGAGGGAATTGTGAATATCTCACGAACCTCTTCGAGTTTTTCTTTTAATTTTGCCTTATCTTCTTTCGTTAATTTTTTGTAATATTGAAGTGTTGAATACGCTGTGTTTGACACAAACGCTTTTAATGCCCTTTTGTGCGAATTTGCTACATTTGAATTATTTATTACAAACATGGCTTCACTGCAAGCGTCTAAAGCATCTGTTGTCTTTGACAATTTAACAGCACCCATTGCAGAGTTATTTCTTCTTACATAATGATAAAAAGCGATATTTGATAGGTAAATATTTCGGCTATTTAAAAGTACTCTTGTACTCCACTCCATATCTTCTGCAACCGTATATTTTTTGAAAAATATGTTGTTTTGTACTACTATTTCTCTTTTTACAAACCTGTAACAAGCACTATTACTTGACATTTTAAATATCTTACTAATTCCCTTTTCGTTGCTCGTATAAACTTTGTTACACATTTCATCTGGATAGTTGTTCATAATTTTAATATCGCCATCTTTTTCGTGCACAAAGCCAAATTGAACAATGTCAAATTCTTCTCCGCCACTTATCAGTTGAGTCGCATCTTTAATCTTTTCATTGACATAGTCATCACCATCAATAAAAGCTAAATATTTCCCAGTTGCAAGACTAAGACCGGTATTTCTAGCATCAGAAACACCTTTCCCTGTACACTTTGCACAAACGACTGATTTGTTTTGCTTTTCTAAAACAGAAATTTTATCCATTGTGCCATCAGTCGAGCCATCATCAACCAAGATAATTTCATAATCGATAGCGTTACCAATATTATCAATTACTGACTTTACACATTTTTCAATATACTTATCAACATTAAAGCAAGGTATTATAATTGATAGCAACTTGTTCGTTTTCTCTTCACTAAATTTATACGCAAACTCACTTACTTTCTCTTCTTTCCTTTCAATAGGTTCTTCTCCCTTGTAAGTAAGACTCATAAATAAAACTAGTAAATATATCGACAATCTATAAGAAAGCATATTACATAAAGCCATAAACAAACCAAATATGACTATTCCAACCATTAAATTTGTCAATTTTATGCCTTTTAGACTTTTCTTACGTGTTGCAACATAAATCATTGCAATAACTAACAATATCCCGATTATTCCAAGTCTATAAATGGCTTGAACAAATGTGTTATGCTCTGCAAAGTTCGCAATTTTATATCCATTATCACAAAGAACAAACGGAGCACCAATTCCATGCCCAAGTAATGCGACCTTGATTGAACTGAAGGATTTTTCAAAATACGCAAGCCAAATATTTGTTCTTCCCGTTGTCAGCACAGTAAGCCTATTATTTCTGTATACATAAACAGATTCTTCATATATTATTACTGTTTCTCCCTCGCTCGGAACACTACCTGGCGTATCAACATCAACTTTATCATCATCTGTAACCATGTCTTTCTTTGGCACTTCTATAGGTATGTAAAGTGTTTGTTCTTGCTTTACATCACTATTGTCTCTAGTAATTCTCCCAGACAATGCAAGAATACTATTAAAGCAAACTGTACAACTTAAAAGAAAACAAACCAGGAATGATAAGCATTTAAAAAATCCCGCCTTCCATCTGTGTTTAAAGAATATAATCACGCAGAATGTTGTCATTAAAAGTCCATAAATAACAAGCATCATTTTAGAAAGCGACATAATTGCAAATACTGTTAAAGCAAACATTGCGACATAGAAAAGGTTCTTAATCTCCCCTCTATCATACAAAATCATCATACCGGCAAGAATCATAAGCAAATCGCCAGCATAGTAATTTGGGTCATTTGAAACGCCAGTGAATCTGCCACCGTAATCTTCAAAATATGGAATAATGCTTTGAGCCCTCGCGAACATTGGTCTTGCAAATCCAAGGATTGAAGCGAGTATTGCTCCAAGGAAGAAAATGAAAATGATTTCCTTAAAGCTAAAATCCTTCAAGTAATAATACAAAACATAGCAAATAGCAATTGTTAAATATGCTGCACCATGCGTAGTAAATGAGAATGGTCCAATAACAGTAATGTACACCAACAATATTGCTGTTAAAATTGTAAACGGCCAGTTAATTTCTTTATCCTTTTTAATAAACAAACTGATAAACAGTTTTATGCCCAAAATTAACAAGACCAAGCACCATAGTGCAATTGAGTAATATAAATCCGAAGATGTTTGCCTGATGATATTTAAAAATGGTAACAAAAATACCATATAATACGTGCACCTAGAAGTTTTTTCACATAAAATAAACAATCCGGCAAATGCAACAACTGCAAACACAAAAACATAATGTATTAGACTTAAAAAGGCAAAAAAGTACAATATCAAACATTTAAGCACAATGTCTGTAAAATCTTTATGTTCAGTTTTTAATTCGCCCAACAAACTCGTTGAAAAGTTAATTAATTTAGTTTTCATTAGTAGATTTCCTTAAATGCTTTTTATATATTCTTTCTTTCAAACTTCCTGGCATTAAAACGTGTACAACAAATCGTATCAAAAGTGTCTTGTAATAACTAACTACGCCCATCATTTTGTTCTTTCTCATAAATTTAAAAAGTCTTTTTTGGCTTTTAAAGTATTTATAACCACCTCTTCTTTTAAAGGTGTCTGCATTCATTCTTGCCTTTACAAGTTTATCAGGCATATTGCCCATTTTTGCACCATCTAGGTACATTCTGCACCAAAGATAATAATCTTCGCAGTAGTGCATATCTTGGTATCCACCAGCAGATAGAACCTTGCTCTTCTTCATCATAACAGTCATATGGTTGAATGGATTTCTTGACTTTATATATTTCGAAATCTCTTCCATTGTCTTTGGAACTTCTCTTACCGAAACAATTTCATCAGGGCTAGTGCAAAACTCTTCTATATCCGAGCCCACAATATCTAGTTCGTTTTCGTTCATAAAAGCAAGTTGCTTTTCGAATCTATCAAGAACTGCAATATCATCACTATCCATTCTTGCAATTATCTCGTTTGAACAAAGAGGAACTCCAAGATTTAAAACTTTTCCAAGCCCAATATTCTTTTCTTGAGGATAATCTTTTATAAAAGGAAATTCCTCTTTCTTCTGTTTGATGACATCATATATTTCTTGTGGTACTGGACCATCAACTATTACAACAACCTCATCAGGCACAACTGTTTGCTTGCATACACTATCAAGAGCATCTGCAAACCATTCTGGTTTGTCATTTTTATAAACGCTCATTAAAACAGAAAATTTTTGTTTTTCTTTTGATTCTTCCATTGTTTCCACCATCCTATTACACTGCTTTGTTCTGATTTACTGTGCAGATGTCTGCCTTGAAATTGTTTCCTTCCATAAGTTTCTTTGCTTCTTCAATCTTCGCATCATATTCTTCTTGTGTGATAATCTCATTTTTCAATAAATGTTTACCAAAATGATATTCATCTGCTGTTGCATTTGTATCTGTAATTTCTGGCTTTTTCACTATCTTGATTGCTGTTTTAAAAATGATTTTTATATCAAGCCAAAGCGAACAATTTTCAACATAATAAATGTCATACTCAAAAGTCTCTTTCCAAGAATTTAGGTTTCTGCCATTCGCTTGTGCAAGCCCTGTAAGACCCGGTCTTACCTCACTTCTTCTGTTTTGTTCATCATTGTAGAAAACCATATCTTGGACAAGTTTTGGTCTTGGACCCACAATGCTCATATCTCCTTTAAAAATATTCCAAAGTTGAGGAAGTTCATCAAGGCTTGTTTTACGAAGCATCTTTCCAAACTTTGTAATTCTTTGGTCATCTGGAAGAAGCGCTCCACTTTCATCTCTTGCATTGGTCATACTTCTGTATTTTGCGAACATAAACAATTTGTTGTTTTTACCCGGTCTTGGTTGCTTGAATAAAACTGGCGAACCGTGTTTAATTCTAACAATTATTGAGAGCACTAAAAATACTGGTGATAAAATAATCAGTGCTATGCCAGATAATAACATATCAAAAAATCTTTTAAAGAAATGCCTGTAAAGCCAATGCTTTCTTGTTTTTTTCTTTTTTGCAGGTTCTTCTTTAACTTCTGCGACTTCAGAATTTGAAACCTCTTCTTTAACCGCAGTCAACTCTTCTTCGTTTAGAGTAACCTCTTCTTTTTCATCAACTTCCAATTTTTCATTTTCGTTCATTTTTTTATCCTCTCCTTGATATATACTATCACATTCAAGTGCAAACAACAATAGGTAAATCATAATTAATTTATAAGATGAAATAAATCCACAATCTACAAATCCGTAAACAGCATACGCAAAATACGAAATCCACACAAACACCTTAAACCAACTAATTTTTGTGAGCATTGTAGTAAAACGTTGAATATAATACGGAATAAACAGCATCATACCGACTATACCAGTACTTGCAAGAATTTGTAAAGCTGTGTTGTGTGCCCTTACCATTCCATCTGATGCAAATTCAGAATCGGTATAAAAGCCCATTCCAAAAATCTTGTTTTCTGTAAACTTTTGAAAATATCGAGAGTAAATCTTTTCTCTTCCATTTCCACTAAACCCAAGTGTTGTAAATTGATGAAATATCTCTTCAAAAATCGTATAATACGCCAAACTCGCAAGCCCCATTGCAATCAGCAAACACAAGAGCAATTGCCACCAATTAAGTTTTACAAAACCAATCAGCACACAAAGAATGTAAACTACAACCCCAGCAACCATCATACTTCTGCAATTTGTTAGGAATATAAAACTCAAAAATATTGTTGCAAGCGAGGTATAACCCAGCTGAAATTTGTGTTTTGATGCAAGATAAAAGCACATTGGTATTCCCATAGCGAGTACGACTGCAACAGAATTTGTAATTGCCCAACCAAGAGACATTTCCTTAAGTACTATCGTTTTTAAAAAATCTTCTTGCCTGTAAAAATGCACTGCCATTTCAAGGACAATTATTATTCCAAGAGCAACAATAGACTTAACAACGGTATCTTTGCTTCTTTCATCTGTACATTTATAAAGCAACAAGTAAAGCCCAAGAAATGCAAGTCCGCAACCACCTGCAATTAATGCAAGCGTAAATGTTTGCCCCTCATAACCTATACCACCTAAGAAGCCAGCAACAGAGGCAAGCAAAAAACCAACGAACAGCGAACTTGATGTAATTTTTTTATTGGATTTTTCGTGTACAACAGCAAAGTGATAAACCGCACACCCCACCATCACAACAACGAGAGTTATTAGCACAATCAATTTTGGTATAGTCAACCTATATCTCATATTAAAATCGACCATAGCACAAATTGTTATCGCAATTGGAATTAATCTGTCCAAATATTTTTGAGTTAAAAACATATAGCAAAGCGATAGAAATGCAAACCCAACAGCAATAAACTCGCACTCAACACACCAACTTAAAAACACACATAGCGAAAGAACCAACAAATAGATGTCGGAATTAAAAAACTTATCAAAAACATTTAAAATTTTTTTGTATATGCCAATGTCGGATTTTGTCAAATCTTTCATTTTAATCTCCACTACGTTTGTTATTTAATTGTAACATAATGAAGAACTATAATGCAAGAGAAAATATACTTAAATATATATTTAGTTTACTTTTACAACTCTAGGTTATATAATAAATACGAAAAGCATAACCTAATACCAAGGATTTATAGTTATGAGTGAAATTTTAAAGATGATAATCCTTGGCATAGTACAAGGACTAACTGAGTTTTTGCCTGTTTCTTCAAGCGGGCATTTAATGCTTTTACAAGACATTTTTGGAATAACTGAAAATGTTTTATTCAACACAATAGTTTTACACTTTGGAACACTTCTTGCTGTTGTTTTGTATTATTTCAAGGATTTAACATCTCTTTTAAAAAAGGAAAATCACAAAACAATATGGCTGTTAATTATCGCCACTATCCCAGCCTGCATTATAGGACTTATAGCCGGTGATGTTATTGAAAAAATAAGCACAATTAAACTTTTGGCATTTACATTTTTATTCACTGCAATAATTTTATTTTTTGCTACACTTCACAAAAACAAGGTTTCAAATTGGCTAAATATTGGCGTAAAAACTGCAACAGTTATGGGACTTTGCCAATGTGTTGCACTTCTGCCGGGCATCAGCAGGAGTGGGTCAACAATTGCGGGTGGAGTTTTTACAAATTCACCTGCAAAAGATGTAACTAAATTTAGTTTTTTTATGAGTATTCCAATAATACTTGGCTCACTAGTTTTAGAAATTTTCAAAGTAGATTTTGCGGGCATAAACCTACTTGCAATACTCGCCGGACTCATCTCTTCATTTATATCTGGAATATTTGCAATTAAGGTGATGACAAAACTTGCTGAAAGGTGCAATTTTAAAGGCTTTGGAATATATTTGCTAGTAATATCGTTGTTATGTTTTACAAATGAATTTTTGGTGGTTTTATGGTAAAATTTGATTTGACAAAAAATTTAAAAAGTTGCAAAAATGGCTGTTGGAGTCCTGCTTTTGTATGTTATATTTTAAGTTTATTACCTGTCATTGTTGCATTTTTATATACCATTTTTAGCATTTTTAACTCGGTAAATTTTAATTTTCTATACCAACATTTGCAATTCGCTTATTGGCTTATTGTTTTCCCTATTTTGTTCATCTTGATAGACATTACAAGAGTAATTAAAGGAAAATATAAAATGAAGTTCACATTAAAAGACTTCATCAATACTTATCCCGAGACAATAATTTTGCTTTTTGCGTTGATATGGATAATTGTAGGCTCAATTTGTAGACTTCTGTCTGACATAGCACCCACTGGGTTTGAGGCAAAAGCATTAAATGTGTTCAATATTTATCAAGGTATCCCATTTTTTCTGTTTTATGGAATGTGTTTTCTATTCTCGTTTTTGTTAAAATCACGAAAAATTGCAAAAAATATATTAATATCGACTATCATCTGTTCTTCTATTTTAATTGTTTTTTCACTTGTTGACCCAACAGGAAAAATTGGTTTTCAGTCAATTGGAAACACAAATTGGTGCAGTGTATTTTTTAACAGCAATTACTACGGATATTATTTATCACTAACAACAATTATTTGTACAGGGCTATTTGTTGTCGAAGAAAATAAACTTTTCAAATGGCTGTTTTTTTCGGCAATCATACCCCATCTGCTTGTGTGCTTTTTAAACAATTCACTGGGCTGTATGCTGGCTATATTCATTGTTTTAATATTAATTCCAATAATTGTGAATATTAAAAACAAAATATTTGACTGGAAAACACTACTTCCAATTTTTGTGTTTGTTTCATTATCGCAGTTAACAGTAGCGTTTAGCAAAGCATATTACAGCAACTATGAAAACTTTTTCTCGCAATTATACAATATGTTTTGTGAAATAGTAAACTTTATAAAAGACCCCTCATCTCCGCAAAATCAAACTTTTGGCACAGGAAGAGTCGGGCTTTGGATTGAGTCGTTAAAAGAAATTGGTAAATCGCCAATTTTTGGTAATGGTAAAACAAATCATCTGCCTCACAGCGAATATTTACAAATTGCTGAAATATGGGGGCTTCCTTGCTTGACTTTAACACTTGTAGCCATTATAATGATTTTTATAAAAACATTTAAACATTTAAGAAACCTTGACAGAATCACAATTGTTTTAATGTTTGCTGTTTTGTCATACTTAATATCTGCTATGTTCGGTAATATTATGCCACACATAACTCCGCTATTTGCAATGCTTTTAGGGCTATTGGTAAGGTGGTGCAATGTTGACATTAAGAAAGCAAAACTACAAAAAGAAATACAAACAGAGGGTGTAATTATAACGGATAAAGATGTACTATAACGCACTATCCTCTTCAAGGGAAATATGAGAAATAAACTAAGAGAACAATATAAAAATGCAAAAAACATTGATTTTCTGTACGACCTGAAAAAATATCAAGGTCTTAAAACTTCGGTTATCATACCCTACTTTATTATGCTGTCCCCAATAATACTGGCATTTGTATCAATAATTCTGTGGTGGTCATTTGAATTTGATAATTCATTTTTTGGGTGGCTTTTTACATTCCCTATTTGGCTAATATTTGTTTCCATATCAATCTATATAATTGTTGATGTTAGAAGAATTGTAATTGGATTTATGGACAAAAAAATTGATATAAGTCCCAAAAACACACTAAAAGGAATAAAACAATATCCCGAAGTATTATTTTTATTTCTAATGGCCGTCTGGATATTAATTGCAACATTTGCAAATCCTGATGCCGGCAAGGTTTTTAGCATTGTAAGACCTAACAATTTCTTGCAAGAGGGTACAATGTACTATCTTGGATATTTCTTAGCCTTTATATTCGCATTCTACTTGAAAGATCAAAGTATTTATAAAAGAATTCTCATTGCATTTTTAATTTCATCTATTTTTGGAGCTATAACCACATTTATTGACCCTGCCGGACAATTTTTCCTTGCTTCACATAACAACACTTGTTGGGCTTTTACAATGATGAACTCTAACCACTATGGATATTTCTTAACCCTTGCAATTGGTGCAAGTGCAACGCTATATCTCACCGAAAAACAAAATGGAATGAAAATATTTGCCGGCCTCACATTCTTGCTTAACACAATTGTATTGTTCTTTAATGACACATTAGGCTGTTTACTTGCTGTTCTCATAACGCTTATTTTAGTGCCAGTTATATTTGCAATTAAAAACAAGAAATTTGACTGGCAGACAATACTTCCTCTTGGAATATTTGTTTCGTTGTCATTTATTATTACCCCACTTGCAAAATTTTTTCCAACATCAACATATAAATCACTCGCAGGTCAAATTGCCGGACTGATAAAGGAAATATTTAGCATTGCTGAGGCCCCACTTTCAGAAGAAGCTTCTCACGCTGGAACTGACAGGTGGAGTTTGTGGCTTAAAGCATTTGCTGGAATAAAAGAAAATTTGCTTTTTGGTACTGGTGATGTAGTGTTTAAACCGCATAATGAATATTTGCAACACGCCTACAATTTTGGTGTTTTAGCACTAGTATTCTACCTTGCCTCACTTGTCATAATACTGGTTAAAACGCTGAAAAATCTTAGATTCTTGTCAGACATAACACTGGTTTTCGAGAGCGCTGTTATAACATATTTAATAAGTGCGATATTTGGTAATACTATGCCACACACATTCCCTTACTTCCTTGTTATTTTTGCATTTGCAATAAGACTTTTGAATTTTGACATAATCAAAAGAAAAACAGCTGACAAAGATAACACAAACATAACCAATATTCAAGTTAAAATTAATAAAAGCGAAAGATAGAAAAGTTGGTCTTTGATTTACTCCCCTCCTACTATTTGGAGGCTGTAAAACCCAAAGACCAACTTTTTTAATGTGAAAACTTATCAGCTTTAAAATGTAAATTTTAAAATAAAATCTCAAATTGTTTTTCCTATATTTTATGAAATAGAAAACCCCCTCACTGCAATCAGCAAGGGGGTTTCTTTTAGATTTTCGACCTTTTTAAGCGAGAGGCTTTTGGGTTTAATTATGCCATAAAGCATTCACTTATTTTAGGTGCTTATTGTACTAACTCTTGTCAAGTTTAAATGAGCTTTCGCAAGGTACTCCTCGTTAAGAGAAATAACAAATCGCTTATCTGAATCTGTCGCTGACCACTCCAATTTTTTGTTCTTAATTATTGCTTCACCAGCATTTTCAAGAAGCAAAGTCTTGTTTTGGATTGAGTTGATATCAGCACCTTGGGCAATCAAATCAATTAAATCA
>JAZNEY010000103.1:0-4795 GCA_045588795.1 Clostridia bacterium
CTATTGCATTACAGATGCAGGGCTTCAACTTATAACAGAGAAGTTCCAAAACTCCGAAAAAACCCTAGAAAAATTAAGAAATAAAACGAGAATTAGAAAAACTGCACAAGACCTTGCTAAAATGTTCTAATTCAATGGGAGATGTTATGTTAAAAATTTACGATTCTTTAGAAAAAAAAGTCGTTGATTTTATTCCTGCCGGTGAAAAGGCAACAATGTATTATTGCGGACCAACCGTATATTCTACTCAACACATTGGCAATATGAGAGCCTTTGTAATTATGGACTCACTTCGAAGAGCAATTCTTTTCAATGATATTGATGTTGAATCTGTTATGAATGTAACAGATGTTGGACATATGACAAGTGATGCTGATGAGGGCGACGATAAAATGGTCGTTGCAAGCGAAAAAGAGCATAAATCGCCAGAAGAAATTGCACAATATTACACGGATATATGCTTAAATGATATGGCTAAATTAAACATTATGACACCATCTCATATTGAAAAAGCAACAAATGTAATACCTGAGATAATTGATTTTGTCTCTACCCTACTTGAAAAGGGCTATGCTTACGAAACTTCAAAAGGCATTTACTACAACATTGCAAAATACAACGACTATGGAAAACTTGGTGGAATGGACCAAGATAAAAAATTGATGGGCGCAAGAATTGATGTTGATGATGAAAAAATTAACCCAGCAGACTTCGCTCTTTGGGTAAAAGCACCAAAAGAACACCTTATGAAATGGGAAAGCCCTTGGGGACTTGGTTACCCTGGTTGGCATATCGAATGTTCAACTATTTGCCGTAAATTCTTTGGCGATAATGTTGATATTCACGGTGGTGGAATTGAACACAAACCTGTTCACCACGAAAACGAAATTGCTCAAAATTATGGCGTTGCTAACAAAAAAGTAGTACAACGCTGGATACACCACGAACACTTGATGGTTGATGGTGGAAAAATGAGTAAATCCCTTGGAAATGTTTGGAATGTTTCAAACCTTGAAGAGAAAGGATTTAGACCTCTTGCATTAAGGTATTTCTTCCTAAATGCGCACTATTCAAAACAACAGAACTTCACTCTTGATGAGTTAAAGTCTTGCGATACAGCACTTACAAGACTATACAAATCTGTTGTTGAACATAAAAATGCAGAAGAAAATGCAGAAATTGATTTAGCAGATTATTACAACAGATTCAAAGATGCAATTAATGACAATCTTAACTTCCCTCTTGCCCTTTCTGTTTTATGGGATTTAGCAAAAATTAAACCAAGAAACAAGAATGTTTATGAAATGATGGTTAAATTTGACAAAGCACTTGGACTTGATCTTGAAAACGCAGAAAAATACCTGTCAGAAGAAAATCAAGATATTCCAGCAGATGTTAAAAACCTTGCAGAAGAAAGATGGCAAGCAAAGAAAAATAAAGATTGGACAACAGCAGATTCACTTCGAAACCAATTAAAAGAACTGGGATATGAAATCAAAGACTCTGCTGATGGTTATACAATTAATAGAATATAAAGCAAAAAGATGCGAATGATTCGCATCTTTTTATTTTGCGTTTTTAACAGGTTGTTGAAAATTTGTTGAAAATCGTAAATTTTTAGGGTATTATGTCTGACAACAATCCTTTATTTTAAAGGCTTTCACCCCTCTCCAAAACAAAAATCTTATCTGTATGTTCCCCCAAAACTTTGTTAAAAAACAAATTTTATTAAGTTATCTTTCGGCAACAATTTCCCAAACAATCTTTGAGTTGTTGTTTCTTAACATATGCATTTCTCTTGCAGATACTTTACCAATATGTAAAAAATACTTGTCTATTTCTTCTTTGTTAAAAAATCTTTTATTGTAACCATGAACAAAATAATAATTCTCCTCTACTTTCTCCCCCTGTCCTGCACCGTGATTAAAGTCCATCATTGAGTTGACTCTGGCAATTAACACACCCTTTTCTGTTAAAACCCTTTTAATTTCTTTGATTATGTTATGTGTTGTCTGTTCATCAAAATAATGTAAAGATAAGTCTGCAATTATAATATCAAAAGAACAATCTTTAAAAGGCAATTTCTTTGTTATGTCTACTAATTGTGTTTGTATATTAGGACTTTCTTTTTTCAATCTATCCAATGCAACTTGCGAAAAATCACAGGCAACGACATTAAAACCTTTCCTTGATAACCACATACTATCACAGCCGATACCACAGCCAAGGTCTAAAATATCCGTAGTACATTGCTCTATGACATCAATATAACTATTTAACCATTGAGAATACTCATCTTTATCCACCTTATAAGACTCGTATGATGTGTTCCAAAAATCTTGAAAATTCATATTTTCACCTCTTGTACTTTTTTTTAAATTAACAGTTTCCTCTACTGTTTTAACTACATATTGAGTTTTTTTATTTTTTGTTGAAAATCGTAAATTTTTAGGGTATTATGTCTGGCAACAATCCTTTATTTTAAAGGCTTTCACCCCTCTCCAAAACAAAAATCTTATCTGTATGTTCCCCTCTTCTTTTCACACTTTGTCCATCTTTTGTACAAAATATTTGCAACAAAATTTTGGCTTGCAACTCTTGTGAGTAGCCACATACTTTTGTTAAATAATCCCGGAATAAATTTTGCTTTATTCCTTAACATTTTGTTGATTGATTTGTGTGCAATTACCTCGGTTGGCAATAACGATAATTGTCCACCTAATCCTTGCGACTTTATGCTTGCCTTCATTGCATCATTTGTTGCAATGCTTCCAGGACACACTGCGCTTACATAGACTTTTTTACCTCTCAACTCTCTTCGAAGTGCGACTGAAAAATTTGTTAATAGACTTTTTGTCGCACCATATACTGCCATTTGTGGAATTGGGTAAAAACCTGCAAGGCTTGAAACCATTAAAATATAGCATTGTTCGCTCTCATCTCTTTGCTTTAAGAACTTATAAGTAAAGTCAAGCGTTCCAACCGAATTTACTTCTACTGCCTTTGTTATTTCGTGCTCCTCACAGCCTAAAAAACTACCCTCTAGAATATATCCTGCATTATTAATCAAGGTGCTTGGTTGCAAATTGCTTTCCTTTAACTTGTTAAAAAAGTTATCTCTTGATTCTTGACTTGATAAATCACAAGCAAAACCGTGAATTTCAATACTAGAAAACTCTTTTTTTAGTTCTTCCTTAAAAGCATCTACCCTATCTTGCTTTGTGCCTGTTATGACTAAACTATATCCTCTGCGAGCAAGATCCTTGCAGTATTCACCGCCAAGACCACCGGTCGCACCTGTTACTATCGCCAGTTTTTCCATATACCCACCTCACTTTATAGTACTATATATTATTGCACATTTTTGTTTGTTTTGTCCAGCAAAATTCATTTGCTTTTTGCACGATAAAATTGATATAATAAACATATACCCGCAAAAGAGAAATTTTATGAGAGAAATAACATTAGACAATAATAAGAAAACTGGAAACTTTACACCTCTTCAAGGAGCTTTTCTTGAAGATGGCTTTTCTTCTTTCAATGAAGCACAAATTATTGAGTTCTTCTTAGGCTTTGTTTCGCCTAACATTTCTGCAAAACCTATTGCGAAAAGACTTTTAAAAGCATTTGGAAGTTTAAAACGGGTAATTGATGCGCCAATTGATGATTTATGTGAAATTGATGGCATAAATGAGAAAAGTGCAATTTTGTTCAAATCTCTTGCAAGTATTTCTCAATATTACAACAAGCAAAACACAAGCGAAGTTATTAAAATTACAAACCAAGTTGAGGCTAAGAAATTTTGCGAAAGCATATTGCTTGGACTTCTTGAAGAAGAATTTTTGGTTGTTTGCTTAAACGCCAATGGAAATGTTATTGGTACAAAAAGACTTGCAAAAGGAACAGATAGTTCTGTTCCAGTTCCTATTCGTGCGCTTACAGATTACACTTTGAAAAATAATTGCGAGAAAATAATAATTGCACACAATCACCCTAATTCTTCGCCGGAGCCAAGTGTAAACGATATTGCAACAACTGTTAAAATAATTGCTAGTTGTATTTTTAACGACATTAATGTTGTTGACCACATTATCTGTTCCCCTCTCGGTAGTTATAGTTTTATGGAGCACTCTATAATGGACAACGCAAAAGTTAACGCTTTCCGCATTTTAAAATATTCAGAAACCTGTGCTACTTACAAAAAGTTCTGTGCAAACGACTCTAAATATGTAATCATTTAGCAACTTTTGTAAAAATTCAACATTCATTAAAAATTTTTATAAATTTTATGAATTTTGCCCTATTCTATTGACATATAATTATTTTAGTGATACAATACCATTTGTTAAACGAATGTTTGACATTTTTATCGCGGAGTAGAGCAGCCCGGAAGCTCGTTGGGCTCATAACCCAAAGGTCAGTGGTTCAAATCCACTCTCCGCAACCATAAGATTTCCCAAGTCAAAACAGGCTTGGGATTTTTTTGTTGTTATTTACCCACTCCACGATAAATCGCGGAGTAGAGAGACCCGGAAGCTCGCCCACGCTCATAACCCAAAGGTCAGTGGTTCAAATCCACTCTCCGCAACCATAAATTATCCCAAGTCATTTCGGCTTGGGATTTTTTGTTGTTGCAAATGCTATTGCCTCAAGAATCAATTCTTTTAGTTGCTTTTGTGGCTCTTGGCTACTTGTTTTTTTGACTTGACAGGATCAATAAAGCAAAAGTCCAAGCAAAGGACTCTAAAACTCTTAAAGTCGGATCGTAGCCATGTCGTTCTGTGAGCCAAGGAGT
>JAZNEY010000104.1:0-4062 GCA_045588795.1 Clostridia bacterium
GAGTACGACAACAAATCAACAGGGAGACACTATTCCGTGTATTGCACACCTTGTTGTTTTTGAAAATTGTAATAGGGGGTAAAAGTTAATGTTAAGCGCACTTTTTATGTATTTAAAAGTATTTTTAGTGGGAGGTTTAATCTGTTTAATTGCTCAAATTTTAATTATACGAACAAAAATGACCTCCGCTAGAATACTTGTCATATTTTTAATGGCAGGTGCTGTGCTAGGTGGGCTTGGTGTATATGGATATATTGCTGAATGGGCGGGTGCTGGTGCAACTGTGCCTATTGTTGGTTTTGGATATAACATTTCAAGAGGTGCAATTGAGGGGGCTAGAACTGATGGGCTTTTAGGTGCTCTTGCTAATGGGCTTGCCTCTATTAGTGCTGGAGTTTCTGTTTCGATTGCACTTTCTTATTTGGTTGCATTAATATCTTCTCCAAAAACAAAAAGTGAATAATATAGTAAATATTTGGTTGAAAACCTCCGTTCAATATGTTAAACTAATTGTAATGGAGGTTTTATGTTATTACTAGAAAATGTTTGTTTTGAGGTTGATAATAAAGACAAAAATGGAACAAAAAAATTTATTTTAAAAAATATAAATTTGAAGATAGATGATGGCAAGTTTGTTGTTCTGACAGGTCCAAATGGAAGTGGGAAATCTACACTTGCTAAAATTATTATGGGTATTGAAAAACCAACATCTGGCAGAATTCTATTTAATGGAACAGACATCACAAAAATGTCTATACCAGAAAGAGCAAAACTTGGCATAGGTTTTGCTTTTCAGCAACCTGTAAAATTTAAAGGGCTTACGGTAAAAGACTTGATTGCTCTTGCTGTTGGCGAGAAAATTGACATAAGTGTTGCCTGTACATATTTATCTGATGTTGGGCTTTGTGCGAGGGAGTATATAAACAGAGAACTTGATGAGAAATTGAGTGGTGGCGAACTTAAAAGAATAGAAATTGCAATGCTTGAAGCAAGGAAGTGTAAGTTATCTATTTTTGATGAGCCTGAGGCAGGTATTGACCTTTGGAGTTTTAGCGACCTAATTGAAGTTTTTAGAAAATTACACCAGAGGAATACAAGTGCTTCAACTATAATAATTTCGCACCAAGAAAGAATTATTTCTATTGCAGATGAGGTTGTGTTACTTAAAGAGGGTAGTGTTGACAGCATTGGAACGCCAAGTAATATTTTGAAGTCAATAAACGCTATATCGACTTGTAAACGAATTGCAGGGGGCGAAAACTAATGGAATTAAATGCTATTGAAAACAAACTTTTGGAATCTGTTGCAGAGTTGCATTCAATTCCGCAAGGTGCCTACAATATCAGAAAGAATGGCAACGCTGTTGGCAGAAATTCAAGCAAAAATATAATAATTGAAAATAATTCCAAAAATGATGGGCTTGATATAAAAATTAAAAATGACACTAAAAATGAAAGTGTGCATATTCCTGTTATTATTTCGCAGAGCGGGATAAAAGAGGTCGTGAAAAATGATTTCTACATTGGTGATAATTGCGACATAACAATAGTTGCCGGTTGCGGTATTCATAATGGTGGAAATGATGTCTCTATGCATAGCGGAGTTCATAGGTTTTTTATTGGGAAAAATTCAAAGGTTAAGTACCTTGAAAAACATTATGGAATGGGGAAAACTATAAAGAACGAAATGCATCCAGAGACTCAAATTGAAGTTGGTGAAAATTCAACATTTATTATGGATACTGCACAAATTGGTGGAATTGGAAGTTCAAACAGAAAGACAGTAATATCCCTTGCAAAAAATGCAACTATCAATGTAAATGAAAAGATTTTAACAGAGGATAATCAAACGGCTGACACATTCTTCATTGCAGACTTAAATGATGAAAATTCATCAGCGCATATAGTTTCAAGGGCTGTTGCAAAGGGTGATTCCAAACAGACTTTTAAATCAATTCTGAACGGAAAGGATAAATGTTTTGGACATACTGAATGTGATTGTATTGTTATGGATAACGCAAAAGTTTTTGCGGTGCCAGAAGTCAATGCTCTTTCAACTGAAGCAAGTTTAATTCACGAGGCTGCAATTGGTAAAATTGCCGGCGAGCAGATTATAAAACTTATGACTTTGGGGCTTACAGAAGAAGAGGCTCAAAATGAAATTATAAAAGGATTTTTAGGGTAAGAATTTATGGATATGGAGAAATTGGTTGAAAATCAACGAAATTATTTTAATACTCATCAAACTTTTGATTTGGATTTTAGAATTAAACAATTAAAAAGGTTAAAACAAAGCATTAAGTTAAATATGCCAAAATTAATTGATGCTTTTATGCAAGATTTAAATAAAACAGAATATGATTTATACTTAACAGAGTTGTTTATTGTAAACAGCGAGTTAAACCATATGATTAAACATTTAAAAAAGTGGTCAAAGCCAAGAAAAACAGGCGTAGATTTAATCAATATTTTCGGGAAAGGAAAAATTGTTCCAGAGCCATATGGTGTGTGTTTGGTGGTTGCTCCTTGGAACTATCCTTTGCAACTTTCACTTGTTCCTTTAATCGGAGCTATGGCGGCAGGTAACACGATCGTTATTAAGCCATCATCAGCCGTTCCAAACATTCAAAAATGTATTTATGATATTCTTTCAGTCTTTGATGAAAGGTATATTTCTTGTGTGGTTGGTGGAAGAGAAGAGACTGCCGGGCTGTTTGACCAAAAGTATGATTTTGCATTTTTTACTGGCGGAAAGGAATCTGGTCAAGACCTTTATGCAAGACTTGCGAAAAATTTAACACCTTGCGTTTTAGAACTTGGCGGAAAATCTCCTGTGATTGTGGATTTTCAAGCAGATATTGAAATGGCCGCAAAGAAAATTGTTTGGGGCAAGTTCTTAAATGCTGGTCAAACCTGCGTTGCGCCAGATTATTGTTTGGTGCACGAGATGGTTAAGGATAAATTTGTTGAACAATTAAAACTCGAAATTAAAAAGCAATTTTACTTTGATGATTTATTGACACAAAACTTTGTAAAAGTAGTAAATGAAAAACAAAAGGCAAGGATTCAAAAACTGCTAGACCCATCAAAAATTATTTGTGGAGGAAATTTTGATGGGCTTACTCTTGAACCAACCATAATGGACAATGTAACTTTTGATGATGCAGTTATGCAAGAAGAAATCTTTGGACCAATTTTACCACTTATAACATTTACAAATATCAATGAAGAAATTGAAAGACTAAAAACCAAAAGCAAACCGCTTGCATTGTATTATTTTTCAAACGATAGAGAGAAACAAGAGTATGTTATGAAAAATGCATTATATGGTGGAGGTTGCATAAACGATTGCATTATGCATTTAACTGATAGTCATCTGCCATTTGGTGGAGTTGGAGATTCTGGAATGGGGGCGTATCACGGAGAAAAAACATTCGATATATTCTCGCATTTTAAAAGTGTTTTAGTTAGAAATGGCAAGTTTGATATTGGTCTAAAATATATGCCATATACAAGAAAAAAATTAAAACTTCTTAAAAAGTTCTGCAAGTAAAATTAAGTATACAAAGAATAAAAGAATTGGACTTGTGTGTTTCCCATAAAATTGGGGCGATTTGTCCAATTCTTTTTCGTTGAAAGAAAATTGTTGTTTATTGCCAAAAAAAATCTCCATTATCATCTTCACTATTTTTTTGCTTTTTTGCAATTTCTGCATAAACAGTAGATGTAAAATTTATGTCATTTGAGGAAAGTCTTTCTTGAAATAAAACAAGTTGTAATTCGCTGTTATTATATCTACTAACGGTCTGCTCTCGGTCTATAATAATAGTTGACAAATTGCCCTCTTCAATAACTCTAAAATAAATTCCTGCAAAATCAAAAAATCTATCATAGTTAATAGCTGTGTCAATTAACTCTTCGAAAGTTAAATTTCTTAGTATAGAATTTTTTACCAATTCATTATATATTTCTTCTGTTAATATTTTATCTCTCATTTTCTTGTCTCTTAATATTTTTAAAATTATAATAACATAATGAAAGCAAGATTTCAATAAGTAATACT
>JAZNEY010000105.1:0-16754 GCA_045588795.1 Clostridia bacterium
GTTCTAAAAATTGAATATTTCTCAACACTTTCATCTTCAATTGAGCGTTTTCTTCTCATTCCAGCAGTGTCAATCAACAAGTATTTTTTCTTGTTACAATTAAATGGAACATCAACGCTGTCTCTTGTGGTTCCTGAAATATTAGAAACGATTACACGATCTTCACCAACAAGCCTATTAATTATTGATGACTTTCCAGTGTTTGGTTTTCCAACAATAGCAATTTTTAAAACATCACTTTCTTCTTCAATTTCAGTTTTATTTAAATTCTTTACTATTTCATCAAGTAAATCGCCAATTCCTTTTGCCTGCTCACCAGAAATTGGAAATGGCTCACCCATTCCAAGCTCATAGAAATCATAGATATTATCTGTTTTAAACGTATCATATTTATTTGCAACAAGTATAACTTTCTTGCCTGACTTTCGAAGTTTCTCTGCGACTGCAAAGTCTGTTGGAACGAGCCCCTCTTTCCCATCAACAAAAAACAAAATTAAGTCAGCAAGGTCAATTGCTATATCAACCTGCTTGTTAATATGAACGGTAAAATTGTCATTTTTATCAAATTGCACACCGCCGGTGTCTATGATTGTAAAAGAGTTCCCGCACCACTCTACATCTGCATAAAGTCTGTCTCTGGTAACACCTGGCATATCATCAACTATTGAAATTCTTTTGCCAACAACTCTATTAAAAAATGTACTTTTACCTGTATTTGGTCTACCAACTATTGCAACTAATGATTTCATAATCTCAACTAATCCTCTATTTTAATTATTATATTATACATATTTAATTGTTGATTTGCAAGAGAAAATTAATATTTGAACTTTATACATAAAAAATAGCGACTAGAATTAGTCGCTATTTTTTTAATTACTTGCTTTCTTTTTGCCAAAAATTCCAGCAAACAGTTCACTAAAAAACCTTGATACAGAATGTCTTACTTTCTTTGAAAATAAACATAATAATCCAAAAATCAAAGCCACCCCACCAATAGAGCCAAGAACAATCCAAAGCGTTCTGTTTGTCGCTTTACTTGAATCACCCATATTACTGTTGTTTTGCACCATTCCAGTACTTAGGCTGTCCCCTGATGAACTTTCAACTTCAATATCCTCTAAACTGGAAGTGCTTGCAGACCTTGTTCCATACAGCACAACATCAATAGTTTTTGCAAGTGGAACAACTGATTTTAACACCAATTCTTTTTCAATTAAATTTGTACCCATCTCAAAAAGCATTGCTCTTGCTGAAAGTTGTTGATTGTAGTTTCCTTTGCCAATGTAAATATCTTTTATTAGACCTGGATACACTTCATCTGCATAGGCTTTAATGTTTAAAGCAAACTCTTTGTTTATCGCAGAATTAACATTTGCAGAACCAACCACCATTCTAACCTTGCTCATCTTTTCGCCATTTACAGTTGTGATATATTCAGACCTTGGTGTTGCATCTCTGTGAATGTCAAAAATTGCATCAAGCCCATTTTTTAATAATACTGATGCGGTTTGCTCACTTCTGTCATAAGCTCCCGAGTCGTGTGGCAAGTGCAAGTCCTCGGAATAGAAAACTTTTACACCCATATTTTCAAATTGAGTTTTTAAAGCCGAGCCTATATCGTGTATTCCACCCGCACCATAAATGCTATCTGTACCATCAACATCATTATAACACTCATCATTATGAGTATGATATAATCCTATCTTTTTCTCTACCGAAGCATTTACCGTTTCAAGTTTGTTTTTTCTTGTAATGCTGTACACTGGCATTTTCACATCTTCTGTAAATTTTGCGACAGCAGTTTTTTCTTCTTCATTTACTGATTGAATTTTGTATAATTTATTATCTGCACTTATATATTCATCATCAACATTTATTCCATCACCTTTCATAAAAACAACTTTTGAAGAGTCATCTGCATCATAAACCACAAAGCAATTAGTTTGTTCATCTTGCGCAAGAGCCTTATTTACTTCATTATCACAATGCGGACAAAAAGAAAAACTAAAAAGAGCAAAGGAAACAATTAATAATGCAAATAAACCTAGTTCAAATACTCTATTTTTCATTTTCGCTTTCCCCCTCTTTTGCATCCTTTATATAATTTTTCTTGTACCTGCCTGTAACATCTGCTACATCTGTATTCTTTTCTTCACCCTCAATTTCAATAAACTCACCGCTTTCAAAGTCAAATACTTTTTGAGGAGATTTTCCAGCCACCATTTCAAGCGCTGTACCCATACTTTCTGCAAGTCCAACAGCAATTAATGTTGATAGAATGATTGTATCAAACGCCCCTGCAAGACCAAGTCTTAAAGGAGTCTCTACCCCCATTCCAAGATTGATTAAAAATTGAATTGTTGAGGCTAGGAAAATACCTAGGATACTACATATAAATGCATTTCTTCTGCTTCTTCCAAGGATATAAGCAACTGAGCCTGAAACCAACCCATAAATCCATACATTGTCAATAATAATATCTTCTGGGGTTTCACTTGGCATTAAATATTGAATTAATAATATCAATCCAGCAGTAACAAGCGAGCCAATTACAGCCCTTAATAGGTCTGGCGACCAACCTGTCTTTATCATTAAGTAGACACATACACCAAGCGGAATTAAAAAGCCACCTATTGAAAATGAAAACAATCTTCCAATTTGGATTGGCGGAATTATTACACCAACAATGATTGCCACCAATAATCCAAGTGCCCATTTGTCATTCATTCGTAATTTATCTAAAACTCTTTGTCCTGCACCACATATTAACATAATGACTAAAATTGAAAGAACTATCAAACTAAAAGACATTTTTGTTTTCCTCCCTTGTCCTTAGTTTGGTTTGAATTTCAAATTTTATGCTCCCACCACGCAAGTTTTACATTTTATTACACATTTTTTTGAAACCGACTTAATTAAGGCCATAGCGAGAGATATAAATACTATGCACACAATAAATCCAAAGAGTAAACCAAACATTTCAGCAAATGTATAAAACACAAATGCCATACTGTAAGCAAAAATCATTTGTATAATAAATAGTTTAAATTGAAATTTTCCACCAAACTCGACCCCCGCACAACGAAGAGCAGGCAAACACGGAGAGTATAGCATTATAAATAAAATAAATGTTACAGATGATACTAGTCCCATTCCAAGCCCCTCACCATATAGTGCTATTGTTGAAATTATATTTTCCTTTGCTATAAGCCCTGTCAAAAGAGACATTATTACAGCCTTATTATTAAGCCCAATTGGTTTGAATAATATCCCGACAACATTTGTGAACAAATCAACAATAGATAAACTTTGCCCCTTAACTTCTATGTATATATTCATACAAAGCCAAACTACGCTTGCAACCAACAAAACAGTTCCCGCAACCTTTTTTAAAAAATCCTTAATCAATATTGTTGATTGCTTTAAAAGAGTTTTTGCATCGGGAGTCTTGAGTCTTGGTACCTCCATAATAAAATACTCTTTGTCTGTATCACGAATTGACCTCATATAAATAATTGCTATATATAAAACCAATGCAACAATCAATAGTACAAGGTAATTGTTTCCCGCCAAAAGATTCGTTGATAAATACAATAATATTGGAAGTTTTGCAGAGCAACCAATAAACGGCAACAGCAAACAAGTCTGCTTTCTGCATTTGATGTTTTCAATGTTTCGCGTTGCAAGTACGCCAGATGTAGTACAACCCATTCCAATACTCATTCCAAAAATAGACTTTCCGTTTAATCCCAATGAATTTAAATTAATATTGAATAAATATGACACCCTTGGCAAATATCCACTCTCTTCTAGAATGTACATACATAACAGCATAATGAAAAGTTGTGGTAAAAACGCAAGCACAGACCCCAAACCTTTTAGAATTACAACTTGCAAAAAATCTATTAGCAAATACTTTTCATGGCTTGCAATTATAGAGATAAAATATTCACAAAGCATTTCCCAATATGAATAAACTTTTAAACTTAGCCACTCGCCGACAGATAAAAAACTTAAATAGTAAATCAAACCAATAACTATAAAGAATATAACCTTGCCCACAACTGGGTGTAATAAAATTTTATCTAGTTTCTGACTGTCAATTTTTACAACTTTTAAAATTTCAACAATTTCATTATATCCTATACCAAGTACTCCAAGTCCAGATTTTTGCAAAACTTTATCAAACAACCATTTTAAAATATCTTTTCTTTTTTTCCTTGCATCTCCATAGTATATTGGAATTTGTAACTTATTTTCAAGTTTTTCAATACACTCTTTTTCAATTTTTGCATCTTTTTCATTTATAAACAAACTTAAATCGTGCCCTGCATTTATCAGTTCAACAAAAAGTCGCATATTTTTTTCTATGTCTGCGGTGCTTGTTACATAAACAACTTTTGAATTTTTGTGTTTTTCAAGATAGTTTTTTGTAATACTTTCATCTGCACCTTTTGAATATGTCGAATATAGCCCCGGTAAATCAACAACATCTACCTTTTGCTTTGCAAATGCGACCTGTCTTTTCGCTTCTTTGACTGTAACGCCACTGTAATTTGCAACCTTTTCATTGCTTTTAGTGATGTTGTTAAAAAGTGTTGTTTTGCCTGTGTTGGGATTCCCAACTATTAATATCTCTGTGCTACTCATTTATTTGCTCCACCAAAAATTTTTCTGCCAAAAAATCATTTATTGCATATGTTGAATTTAATACTTTTACCAACATCATTCCTTTTATCCTTGATTGAATCATAAGTTTTGCTCCACTCACAAAACCAAAAGATGAAAGCCTATCCTTCAAACTTCCATCTGTAATATCATTTAATACTAATATTTTTAAACCTTTTACTTCATTAAGTTTCACAAAAAAAAATACCTCTAACTAACTATATGTGTTAATTAAAGGTATTATGTTTTATTTTGTTTCTATGCCTTTTGCAAGAATTTCAATAAACTCTTTAAACTTTGAAATATCTTCAAATTGTTTATAAACTGATGCAAACCTAATATATGCAACTTTGTCAACCTTTTCAAGTTCCCTCATTACCAGTTCGCCAATTTCTGATGATGCAATCTCCTTGTCCGCTAATGTCATTATTTGCTTTTCAATGTTTGCAACCATCTCATCAATCTGCTCGCTTGACACAGGTCTTTTTTCAGATGCCCTTATAATTCCATTCCTTATTTTTTCAACTCTGAATAGTTGTCTTTCACCATTTCTTTTAATAACGAGAATTGGCGTCTCTTCTATTCTTTCATAAGTCGTAAAACGCCTGCCACAAGCAATACATTCTCTTCTCCTTTTAATTGAGTTTGCCTCCTCAATCATTCTGCTATCTACAACTTTACTTTCTTCACAACCACAAGATAAACAATGCATAACCACACCCACTTCTTTTTTCTTAAGTATAACAAATTTTGGTTGTGTTTCGCAACTATTTATTTATTTTCTTGAAATGTTTTGGAATATACATAAATTCACCCTGAGGGTTGTTTTCTTTTTTTGCAACCAAAGTTGGAATATTGACAAGTATTACATCTTCACCAATTAAGAATATATCTTGCAAATTTATTGTTCTTGACTCACCTTTTTTAAGTCCAAAAGCCTTTGATTGACCGGGGATTGTAAAACTTTTAACTGTTGTATTTTCACTATCAAAAACTATGTCATCTGGAAAACCCAACTTCTTCCCATCAACAATGTTAATAATTTCCTTTTGTTTTAAATCGACAAAATTCAATAACATAAGCCACTCCTATTTTTATATTCTGCATAGTTTACTTTGTAATTGTTAAAAATACTCAATAAGGAGGTTTTATAAATGGCAAACAAAGTAATGATATGTGGAATAGATACAAGTTCCCTGCCAAAAGTTTCAAATGCTGAAATGATTGAACTACTTAGAAAATGCCAGTCAGGAGATGAAGAGGCACGAGAAAAGTGTATATTCTATAATATGCGTTTAGTGCTATCAATAGTCCAAAGATTTAATTTGACAAAAGATATAGTTGATGATGTTTTTCAGGTTGGTATGGTTGGGCTTATAAAGTCTATAGACAACTTTAATGTTAATCTTGGAGTCCAATTTTCAACTTATGCAGTTCCAATGATTATCGGCGAAATTAGAAGATTTATGAGAGACAGAACAAGCATTAAAGTTACAAGAAGTTTAAGAGATGTTGCCTACCGAGCTTTAAAAGCAAAAGAAGAAATAGAAAAGGACTCCATTGAAGAGGCTTCAATTCTTGAAATTGCCAGCCGGATTGATGAACCCGTTCACACAGTTACTGATTCCTTGCACGCAATAATGGACCCTGTGTCAATTTTTGAAAATGTGTACAATGATGGAGATGACAGCCTGCAACTTTTTGACCAAATCAAAGACACTAAATCTACAGAAGAAAATTGGATTGAAAAAACAATATTAGATGATGGAATTAATATTCTTCCCGAACGAGAAAAAAACATTTTGCAACTAAGGTATTTTATTGGTAAAACACAAACTGAAATTTCAAATGAAATTGGAATTTCTCAGGCACAAGTATCAAGGCTTGAAAAAGAGGCAATAAAACACATCAAGTCATATTTGACAGACTAAAACGCCATAAAAACCGCAAAAAAAAGGCTCTATTGATAAAACCAATAGAGCCTTTTCCTATTCCGAAATCACTCTTTTTGCCCAAGATTTATTTTTGCAATGAGGGCATTTTAAATACCTTTTCCTTGGGGTATGAAATGCAAACAATGCCTCAAAATATTTAGGAGTAAATCTATGTTTACAAATTTGACATTCATAATTCATTATATTTACTTCTATTTTAAAACAGAAACAAAAACTTATGATTAGAACTATTGTCGCAACAAGATTAACTATCAATATTAAAATCTCATTACTGATTGCAAAACAAGATATTACTAAGATACCCAAAAAGGACAGCATTGATATAATCATCAACGCATTAGTACAAGAAAGAAGTTTTTTATTTTTAACTTCATTTTGTTTCATAAGTTCAATAAGTTTTGACTCTGCATTGTTTTTATAGTTACTGGCAGAAATTCGTTCACCATTCAAAAGTTCGTTTATAGACACACCAAAGGCTTCACACAACTTTGGGAGCGTTTCAGTATCTGGAACACCATTACCATTCTCCCATTTTGAAATTGTTTTTTCGCTTACAAACAATTTTTCAGCAAGTTTTGCCTGGGTCATTTTTTTTGCCTTTCTTTCAAGCATTATAAATTTCCCAATCTTATTGTAATCCATCAAACCTCCACTATGATTATACATTAGACGTAATAAGTATATCATAAAAGGTCAAGATTTTCCACTTTATTTAACCCGAAAGGCTCTACAACTTTACCGATTTTGCACAAAACAACTTTTACAATCCAAAAACAAAATTACTCAGCAAGAATCATATCTTTTTTTAATTTTAGTAAGACCTTTTTCTCTATCCTTGAAATATAAGATTGAGATATATTAAGTTTATCTGCCACTTCTTTTTGCGTAAGTTCAGTTTCAAGTTCTGTTAGACCATATCTAAGTTTCATTATGTATCTTTCCCTTGGGGCAAGCCCATCAACCAATTTTGCTATCAATTCATTCTCTATTTTTGCCTCTATCTTCTTATAAACAAAATCACCATCTGTTCCAACAATGTCTGCCAAAATTAATTCATTACCATCTTTATCTACGCTAAGTGGTTCATCAAGCGAAAGGTCTATTTTGTTTTTAGATGACTTCCTAAGATACATTAAAATCTCGTTTTCGATACACCTTGATGCATATGTTGCAAATTTTATGTTTTTATCAATATTAAATGACCCAACAGCTTTTATCAAACCAATAGTTCCAATAGATGTTAAATCATCAATATTTATTCCGGTATTTTCAAATCTTTGTGCAATATAAACAACCAACCTTAAATTCTTTTCAATCAAACAATTTCTTGCATCATTATCTCCATTCTTGCACAAAATCAAAACTTCCCTTTCTTCATCTGTACTTAATTTTTCCGGCAATGCATTTGTTCCATTAGTCATATAGTATATGCATTGTTCTTCTTTTTTTAATAATCTTAATAGCATTTTAATCATACCTTAACTCCTATTTCAATTAATACAATCAAGCCCCATAAGGCCATCATAAAAAAGAAAGTCTTTTTCGGTTATTCCGATTGCTACTGTTTTGCTCACCCACCTCCCCTTTATGTTAACAAAAAAATTTGTTGGTAGTAAAATTTTTAATAAGCCATTTTCTCCAACACCCGACACTATTACCTCTTCAGCTACACAATTTTTAATTATAGTTGCAGACAATTTTGGGGCGGAAATTATAACAATAGGTATATTTTCTTGTCCATATTTTGTAAAATTTCCACTATCCAAAAACAACTCTAAAAAATATGTTTTTTTGTCTATTTGCACCTTACAATCATATATATACGAACTAAGTTTTACTTTTCTTATACAAAACTTTAAAAGCAAAGAAATAAACAAAAGTAAAACAATTGCAACTAAAATAACTATTGTATTTTTTACACTTTGTTCAAAATCTCCAGCAAGCTCACCTATTTTTACCCTTAAACCCTCTATGAAAAGTATATATGCTATATAAATGAAAAATATTAATACATTTTTTACAGAAAACAAATAATTGGTATAAAAAAATGAATTGTATAAACAAGCAAACATAGTCACAGCAATCGCCACAATCCCAGTACAAAGAATGTAAGAAAATAAATAGCAAAAGTAAATTATTAGTGAACCTATGCAAAAGTTAACTAATCTTACTTTGATATTGACTGTTGTGCAAACAGCATAATTTAGTGCAAGCATAAGCAAAAATGACAACACTAAAAATAATGAGCTCATAAAAAGAATATACACCCATAAATTAATTTATGAGTGTATATTTTGTTTGAATATTATCGAATTTTTGCTACTTCTTTAATCTTCTCAAAAATGGAGGAATTGAATCATCATCTACTGAAATTCTTGAAGATTGTAAACCTGCAAAATCTTTCCTTTCTTGAGGTTGCTGTTTTCTTTCTTCTTGAGTTTTATAGTTTTGATTTTGCCCATAGTAACCATTGTTTGTATTGCTATTTACAAAATTTTGATTTTCGCTTCCAAAAAGATTTAGCGATGGCTTAGATTGAGGTATGTCCTCTTCATCTGCTTTCTCTTGACCAGTTACAGCTTTTCCTGCAACGAAGTCAGCATATTTTGCTCGGTCAAAAGATTTTACTTGTTCAATTGTTTCTTGCTCTGCCTCTTCTTCTTTTTTGATTATATTGTCAAAATCGCTATTTTTAAATCCTGTTGCAATAATTGTAATAATCAACTTATCGTTATACTTTTCATCAATTGTTGCACCAAAAATTGTATTTGCTGAATCATCAACAGCTTGTTTTACTAGGCTTACTGCAGTATTGATTTCATCAAGTGTCATATCGTGTCCGCCGGTTACATTTATAATAACTGCGGTTGCACCCTCAATAGAAGTTTCAAGTAGTGGACTTGCAACAGCCATTCTTACTGCCTCAATATTTCTGTTCTCGCCAGTACCCTCACCAATTCCCATATGAGCGAGGCCTCTGTTCTTCATAACTGTTCTTACATCTGCAAAGTCTAGATTAATTGTTGAAGATGTTGCTATTATATCACTTATTCCTTGAATACCCTGTCTTAAAACATCATCTGCATATTCAAAAGCCTCAACAATCGGTGTTCCCTTTGGCACAACTTTTAACAGTTTGTCGTTTGGAATAACTACTAAAGTATCAACACTTTTTGCAAGATTCGCAATTCCAACTTCAGCATTCTCCATTCTATGCCTGCCCTCAAAACCAAACGGCTTTGTTACAACTGCAATAGTTAAAATTCCCATTTCCTTTGCAATGCTTGCAATTACAGGCGCTGCACCAGTTCCAGTTCCACCACCCATACCAGCAGTTATGAACACCAAATCTGCACCTTTCAACTTTTCTGCAATCTCTGTTTTGCTTTCTTCTGCTGCTCTTCTTCCAATTTCAGGGTCTGCTCCCGCACCAAGACCTCTTGTAAGTTTAGAGCCAATTTGAATTGTCTCTTTCGCCTTACTCATCATAAGTGCTTGCTTGTCAGTATTTACAGCATAAAACTGTGCACTTTTTATATTTGCCGCAATCATTCTGTTGACAGCATTATTTCCACCACCACCAACACCAAAAACTTTTATTTGGCATAATGGTAAACTACTATATTCCATAACAATCTCCTTATATTGTTAATTTCCCATAAATGTATCAGCAAGACCGTTTTCTAAATCCAGAGCAATATCAAGAACTCCAAGAGATGTTGAAAAATGAGGTCTGTTTAATTGTGGAATTGGAGGAGCGACAACTTCCACCTTTCTTCCAATCTTTTTCGATAAATAATCACGAACACCTTTTATATAACAAAGCCCACCACCAGTTAGATAGACAGGGATATATTCAGGAAAATCATATTCACATCTTGCAAAACACTTAAGTATATATGAAACAATTATATCAACCCTTTCGGTAACTATTTCATTAGCAGTTTTTGCTGAGAATGGCATCATATAATCTTTTCCAGCAATCTCATAATAATCTGAATCATCAGCAAGAAGCGACAAGACAATCTTTCTTTTTAAACTTTCCGCTTGATAGAATGTAATTTTTAAACATTGGGACAAATCCCCTGTTATGTGTCCTCCACCAATTGAAAATGAGTTTTGGAACAACAATCCATCACCACGAACGAGCATAACACTTGTGCTTATATGCCCACAATCAACAAGCAGTGCATATCTATCTCGTATTTCAGGCTCGAATAAAAACAAACTTTCTGCAAGAGTTGATGAAATGTATTGCGATTCCCTTATTCCAAGTTCTTGAAGCATATTCTCAACGAAATCCAAAAAGTTGGTTTCTGCAAGATTGTACGAAATCAATCCGCCAAGCCTCGTTGTATACAATCCTCTAGGCTCGATAATCCTTCTGCTGTCATCAAGGGTAAAATATATTGGCGTATTATTTATTACAGTGTGTGTTGGGTGTTTTTTGTAAATGTTTCCAACAAAGAAAAGTTGATTAATATCATCATCTGATATTTTCTTTTTCTTAGGAAAGTTAATCATTGCCTCTTTACAAACAACTGTAGTGAACTCTCCCGGAACACCAACATAAAGTTTTGTTATTCTGCTTCGTGCTGTTGTTTCAGCATTGTTAATTGCAAGACCAACAGCCAAACTAACTTTTTCAGGCTCTAAAAATTCACCCTCATAAAAGCCTGCATACTCTACTTCTCCAGTGCCTTTAATATTAAAAGTTCCATTTACTCCGCGTTCTGCTATTAGCACAGTAATCTTTGATGACCCAAAATCTAAAATTGCAACTTCTTTTTTTACCATATCTACTCCTAAAGAAAATAGTAAAATACATACTAGGCGACTAATAAATATTAGTTATATTATATAAATATTGCCAATGCAATGTCAAATTATTTTAGTAAAATTAAAAAAATAGTGATTATTTATTTTAATCACTATTTTATGTTTGTTTATTTTGTTGTTATTACGCCCTCAACAGAACTTTTATATTCACTATATTTACTGCCATTTGCTATATACAATTTTGTTATCCTATATATTGCATCTTCAAGATTTTCTGTGTCATATATCTCTGCAATGCTTTCACTTCCTGCAAATTTTACATCAAATCTAACCGCTTCCAACACAGGCTCATATTCTATTGTTACAGAGTCTATTATACTTATGCAACTTAGTGCTGTTTCAACCTCTCCAATATAGTCAGTTGTAACGACTCCGTTGTAAAAAGCCGAAATAAAATATCTAAGTTTTGAATCATCTAGAAAATCACCTACTGCAAGCCCTTTGTTGTACTCGTGCTCAAAAGACTCCCCAATATAATAAACTGGCGTTTTTGCCTCTGCGGTTGCTGTGTTATATTCTGTACTATTTTGAACATTGTTTAAAATTTTTAAATCTTCATCAACACAGTAATATCCATTGTCTGAAACTAGTCTGCCGGCAGGAATTCTTTCTTTTAAGTTAATTACCGCATAATTTGGAAATTTTCTTTCTATATTTAAAACTTTTGCATATGGGTATTTCTTTTCGATTTTGTTTACATTTTCATCAAAATCAACAAATAAAATATTCTTTCCATAGTTAAATTCGCCGGCTTCAATAATTCCATTGAAATCATGGGTTGACAAATATGTTGTAGACATTCTGCATTCTACACTTACGTATTTAAAACTAAATATTGCAGATGACAAAATTACAAGAAGCAATATGCTTGTAATTATTACAGAAAAAATAATCAACCTTTTCTTTTTCTTCATTACCTTTTACCCATCAACTCTTATAATGTCTGCCCCCAAATTTTGCAATTGACATTCAATTTCTGAATAGCCCCTATCAATATGTTGAATGTTGTTTATCCTAGTTGTGCCCTTTGCTGTAAGACCTGCAATAACCATTGATGCTCCACCTCTTAAATCATAAGCATCAACCTCTGCTCCATAAAGAACAGGCACCCCATCAATTATCGCAATATCTTCTGTGTATTTAACACTCGCCCCCATTTTTGTTAGTTCATTTAAGTGTTTAAACCTTGTTTCAAAAATCCGCTCACGAACAACAGACTTCCCTTCTGCGATTGCTAAGTATGCACTGAGCTGTGGTTGCAAGTCGGTTGGAAAACCGGGATAAACCCAAGTACTAAAAGAACAAGGTTTAGGACGAATAAAATTTTCCACTAATATTCTACCACCAAAAGACTCTACTTGGCAACCAGATTTCCTTAATTTATCAATTAAAGACAAAATATATTTGTAATCTATGTTTTCAATTTCTATCTTCCCTTTTGTTGATGCACACGCAATCATATATGTACCCGCGACTATCCTGTCCGACATTGGGGTATACTCTGTCCCATTTAACCGCTCAACTCCTGTAATTTTTATAGTGCTTGTTCCAGCCCCCTCGATTTTACCTCCCATTTTATTAATAAAGTTGGCAAGATCTATAATTTCCGGTTCTCTTGCAACATTGTATAAAATAGTTTCACCTTTCAACAAAACTGATGCCATTACCAAGTTTTCTGTCGCCCCAACACTTGGAAAATTTAAATGAATAGTGTTTGACACCATAGTTTTTCCATCACACTCAATAAAATCGTTCTCTTCGTTTATTTTCACCCCAAGTTTTCGAAGTCCTGAAATATGAATGTCTATTGGCCTTGCCCCTATTTCACAACCTCCAGGATATGCAACTTTCGCATATTTATACATTGAAAGCATTGGCCCAAGCATAAAAACTGATGACCTAAGAGCACTTGTAAGCTCGTTTGAAATACACAGATTTTCTATCTGAGAATTTTTAATAATAAGGGAGTTTTCATTCCATACAACACTACCTCCAAGATGCCTTATTATATTAACCATATTGTCAACATCTTTAATTCGTGGAACATTATGTAACACCACCTTTTCTTTTGTTAAAAGCGATGATGCAATCATTGGTAAAACTGCATTTTTTGAACTTTCTAAAACAACTTTTCCACAAAGTCCTTTTCCTCCATTTATTAAAAAAGAAGCCATATAACTCCTCCCGAAATGAATATATTTTATTTTATGAAAAAAAACTTTTATGTGATAAAATTTATTAATTTATCAACTAATAGATTATTTTAGTATGCTTATGGATTAATATTTGATATAATGATTTTAGAGGATAAAAAAATGAAGAATGTAGGTAATAAAATTAAAAATTGTATGCTGTGTGGGAACCTTTCAAAACTAACAGAGAACTCTATGCAATATGGAAAAACAAGTTTTATTATCATTGGCGAAAGCCCCGCAAAAGATGGTTGGATTGAAAGCAAAAAAGCATTTTATAACACTTCCGGAAAGTTGCAAGCCACTGGAAGAATTTTGGAAAAACTTTTAAACAACATTGGTCTTTCTATTCAAGACATTTATTTCACTGAGTGTTGCAAGTGTATAATAGAAGATAGGAAAAATCTTGAAAAATGCTCAATAAATTGTATGCCAATTTTAATAGAACAACTAAATTTGATTCCCTGCAATACAATAGTTACAATGGGATTACACCCAACACAAGCACTTTTGAAAACCAAAATTAAAAGATTCAAAGATTATGTCGGAAAAGAATTTGAAATAATCCTTGGAAATAAAACATATAAACTTATACCAATCTACCACCCAAGCCCGTTAAACCCAAAAGGATATAAAGATAACATTGCAATTTTTGAAAAAATTAAAGAGAGTTCAACTTAATTACTGAACTCTCTTGTTCTTTTCATTTATGATGTTGTTTTTAAAATAAACCATCTTCATCTTCTTCTGGAGATAAGTATTCTGGGCATAGTGTCATATTTGGTGTTGTCTTGGTTTTTGCCTCATTTAAATATCTTTGACCATAACTATTTAAAATTTTCTTTGCGACCTTGTCAGGTTTATCTTTCATTTGATGTTTTTTAAATAATTCTTTTGCAAATATGTATTTACGCTCCCCGACTCTTAACTTTTCCATAAACTCAAAAATTTCATCATCTGAGACATCTTTTTTCTGACTAATACCAAGCAATTGCTTAAATGCATTTCTTGTAACTTGATAATATTTTTCTCTCACATAATCCCCAAAACCCGGAAACTCCTCTGATGCAAGTTTTAAATTTGAAACATTTGCAAAATCTAGTGCGTGTAAATAATTTTGCTTATCCTCTGCTGGGACTGTAACCATAGGTTGTCCGAGCGATAAAAGCAAATAGTTAGACAAAAGCCTTGCGGTTCTTCCGTTTCCATCTCTAAATGGGTGAATTTTTACGAACCTTGCATGGAATTCTGTAACCAATGCAACAGCATCAACCTTGCCCTCATTTATTTTATTGTTTACAAAGTTTATCAACTCGTCCATTTCAGTAACGACATTTTCACTTTTAGCAAACTCTAACGACTCCGCTCTTTTCCTAGCCCCATTTACATATTTATCAACTTGCACATTGACAGGTCTACCAAAGTAATCCCTAAACCTGTACTCTCCAATACCAACCTCACCAGTCCTATTTGTTTGAAGTGCCAGATTTACTTGTTGCACAAGTTCATGAGAAAGCACCTTGATTTTTTCTTTTTTCTTTAATTTTTCTCTGTTTTTAGTGGCTTTGCTAACCATATGTATCAACGCAAGATAATGATCTGCAAGTCCGTGAATTAAAACCGTTTCTTTACTTATTGAATTTGTTGCTACAAGTTTTGGCCTGCCTTTATCTTGATATACAAAAACCTTTGTCCACTCATCTTTTAAAAATTCAAGAATAGTTTCTTTTGTAATATGTGTAATACTTGGTGCATTTTCGACATCAACCCAATGAATATCAAATGAAAATTCTTCGGTTTCTTCACTATCCATAATCAGTTGAAAAGCCATTTCCGTTATAAGACTTTCACCAGATAATTCAACTTCAGGCTCAAAATTATTTTCGTTTTCCATTGTTTATTCCTCACACGTTTTGTAAATAAATTGTATCACACCTTTAACCTTTTTGTCAACACTCATCACAGAATGTATCTTATATATCCCTATCAATCTAAGGCTTTATTATTTTAGTCCAAGTGCAGTTTCTGCCCTGAATAAAGTTTTACTTGCAACTTTTCTTGCTTTAATTGCTCCATCATTTGTTATCTTCTCAATTATATCTTCATCATAAAATTTCCTGTATTTATCTTGAATTTCTTGAAGTAAGTTCCCTACAACTTCTGCAACCTCTTTTTTAAATTCTCCATAACCTTTTCCTTTATATCTTTGCTCAATGCTTTCAAAACTCTCATTAGTTATTTTAGATAAAATACTCATTAAGTTTGAAATTCCTGGTTGATTTTCCTCATCAAAACGGACATTATTAAAGCTATCTGTTTTTGCCGACATTATTTTTTTCTTTGAAACCTCAATGTTATCCATAAGAAAAATCGTACCCTTATTATCACTACTATCTGACTTATTCATTTTTTCAAGAGGGTTTTGAAGATTGCATATCTTGCTACCAACTGGAGCAACATAAACATCTGGCATAGCAAAAGTTTCTCCATATCTTTTATTAAATCTTTCAGCTAAATCACGAGTCAATTCAACATGTTGTTGCTGGTCTTTTCCAACAGGCACAATCGCAGTGTTATAAAGTAAAATGTCTGCAACCATTAATGTTGGGTAAACAAATAATCCGGTATCTACACCATCTTTACCCTTATTTTGAGACTTGTATTTGTATTGTGTCATTCGAGACAGCTCCCCCATTTTTGTTTGAAACGTCATTATAAATCCAAGAGCTCCGTGTTCAAGTACATCACTTTGCTTAAATATAACAGTTTTTGATGGGTCAACACCACACGCCAAATACATTGTAATTGCATTGTTCACCGACTCTTTTAATGTTTTTGGCTCTACATAACTTGTAATTGCGTGTAAATCTGCAATAAAAATATAACTTTCATATTTATCTTGCCTTTCTACAAAATTCTTAATTGCTCCTAAATAGTTCCCCAGTGTCAAATTTCCACTTGGCCTTACCCCTGTTAACATAACTTTTTTCATAAAACATAATCTCCTTAAAAATAAAATAATAAAACCCGTTGTATTTTGACAAACAAAACATACCAACGGGTTATTAGACTTTATATATTAATACATTCAATCCAT
>JAZNEY010000106.1:0-4075 GCA_045588795.1 Clostridia bacterium
CGATTTTAATCCGAATATTTGCACAGAAGATGACAAACAACACAAACAAATGCTTCTAAGAGTTCAAAAGTTTATAAGCGATTACATATCAAGTTTCCCAAGAGTAAAAAAAGAAATTGTATTTCTAACAGGAAACACCGGAACCGGGAAAACATTTACAGCAGAGGTTGTTGCGGGTGAACTCATCAAAAAGGGTTTTTATGTCAATTTGGTGTCAGCATTTCAAATGAATAATATTTTTCTTGAATACCATAAAGACTTCGACAAAACAAACTCAACCAAACTATCACCTCTTCTTGATGTCGACTTACTTGTAATTGATGATCTTGGAGTCGAGCCTCAATTTAAAAATGTATCTTGCGAGTATTTGTACCTTATAATTTCAGAGCGTACAAGAAATCATAAAAAAACAATTATTACAACAAATCTAAAACCTCTTGAATTAATTGATAGATATGGAGAAAGAATTTATAGTAGAATTTTTGATAAATCAAAATCTATTTTATTGAATTTGAAAGGTGCTGACCTAAGAACAGATAACAGCAATTAGATTTCATAGGAGAAAAAAATGAACGAAAACAAAATTAGAAATATTGCAATTATTGCACACGTAGACCATGGTAAAACCAGCCTTGTCAACGAAATGCTTAAACAAGGCGGAGCTTTCCGTGAAAACCAAGAAGTTGAAGACAGAGTTATGGACAACAATGCACTTGAAAGAGAAAGAGGCATCACTATCCTATCTAAAAATGCCTCATTTTTCTACAAGGACACAAAAGTAAATGTTGTCGACACTCCTGGACACGCAGATTTTGGCGGTGAGGTTGAGCGTGTATTAAAAATGGTTGATGGCGTACTTTTGGTTGTTGATGCGTTTGAGGGACCAATGCCTCAAACAAGATTCGTTTTACAAAAAGCACTTGAACTAAATTTAAAAGTTATTGTTGTCATTAACAAAATAGATAGAAAAGATGCCAGAATTGATGAAGTAAAAGATGAAGTGTTAGAGCTTCTTATGGATCTTGAAGCAAATGATGAACAACTCGACAGCCCTTTTGTTTATGCCTCTGCTAGAAGCGGAATATCTTCTACAGACCAAAGCGAAATTGGAACAGATTTCATTCCTCTATTCGAGACAATCCTACAACACATTCCAGCCCCACAAGGAAACACAGAAACAAACTTTAATATGCTTATAAGCTCGGTTGAACAAAATGATTTCCTTGGAAAACTTGCTGTTGGAAAAATTGAACAAGGTCAAATCAATGTAAATGATAATGTATCTGTTACTAATTACTTTGATGAAAGCAAGCAATTTAAATTTAAAGTACAAAATTTATTTGTTTATAATGGTCTTAAAAGAATACCTGTAAAAAGTGCAAGTGCCGGAGAAATTGTTTGTATCGCCGGCTCTGATGAAGTAACAATTGGAGACTCTCTAAGTGATATAAACAATGTAAATACTATCCCATTTGTAAAAATAAGCGAGCCAAGCGTTGAAATGATTTTCTCAGTTAACGCAAGCCCATTCGCCGGTCGTGAGGGTAAATACTGCACAAGCAGACACCTACGCGAGAGACTTTACAAGGAAGCCGTAAAGGACCTAAGTTTAAAAGTTTTCGACACAGACTCTGCTGATAGTTTTAGAGTTCTTGGCAGGGGCGAAATGCACATATCTATCTTAATTGAGAATATGCGCCGTGATGGCTACGAAATGCAAGTTAGTATGCCAAGAGTTTTAATTAAAGAAATTGATGGAGTAAAATCTGAGCCAATTGAAGAAGTTCTTGTTGATGTTCCAGAAGATTCTGCTGGTACAATAATCAATTCCCTTTCTACAAGAAAAGGTGAACTTGCAAATATGTCAACAAAGAATGGTCGTGCAAAATTGACATTCATTATACCTGCAAGAGGATTATTTGGATACAAATCTCAATTCCTAACAGAAACCCGAGGAGAAGGTATAATGAACAGCAACTTTAAAGAATACCAACCATACAAAGGAACAATTGTTAGAAGAAACATTGGAGCACTTGTCGCTTTTGAAGAGGGCGAAGCTGTTCAATATGGACTATACAACATTCAAGAAAGAGGAAAACTTATTGTAGTTCCTGGCGACAAAGTTTATGGTGGAATGGTTGTTGGGTTTAATCCAAAGGGGGATGATATTATTGTCAATGTCTGCAAAAAGAAACATTTAACAAACACTAGGTCAAGTTCAAGTGATGAAGCACTAAGACTTGAACCAGTAAAAAAACCAACACTTGAAGAATTTATTGAATATCTTGATGAAGATGAATTACTTGAAATCACCCCATCAAGCCTCCGTATGAGAAAAACAATTCTTGACCATACAGTAAGAGGAAGAATGGATTTCAAAAGAAAACAAGAAATGTAAGAAAAAAAGCAAAAGGTACAAACGAATTCGTTTGTACCTTTTTTACATTTCTTGATGTTGTGCTTGACCAGTCATATCTCGAAGCTCTTGATATGCCTCGTTATTTATTCGGGGTCTTTGAGTATTTTCAAGGTCTTTTATTGCAAGCTCTATTGCCTTTTTAAATTTCTGTTTTTCCCTTTCCCCAAATTTAAGTTTTAAACCTATTGATGGATTTAATCTTGTTTGTTGATAATAGAAAATATATGGCAAGCCAGAATTAAAATATTCTTCATATAAGTCCATAAGACCATTCAACAATTCTTCCCTTTTTGATTCTGGGATATCTCTCATAATGTAAAATTGTGAATCTATCCATTCAAGTTTTTCACTGTCTGTCAATTGCTTTTTATCTTGAATTGACACCCCCATTCTTCTGCTGTACTTAGAAGCCAAAAAGTCTCTATATTTGATATCTTCTAAAATATCATCTCTCGATGCCTCATAAAACTCATCAGTTAAATAATCTTGCGAATCATTTGCATTTTCTTTAAATGATGCCAATCTAGTGGCAAGCTTAATCCTTGCCTCATCAGTTTCCCGACTATTTTTGCCAACTTGTCCAAATCTTTCTATACAGCTTTCGTAAATTTTTCTGTATCTGCGTAAGTAATCCTCAGAATACTTGAAGTCATCACCAAACTTCTCTTTTTCAATTCTGTAAGGCAAAGCACAAAATCTTGGCGTTGATGGAATCCCTCTCCCTCTTTGCAGGGTAAAGTTTGTTGCATAATCCTCTTTGTTTTCTGCATAATGCTTAGAAATTAAGGCTGCAAGATATTGCAAATCTTCACTTGTTAAAAACTTCGCTTTGTTTTCCCCACTTGACATTACATTGTAAATTGATGCCAAGTGGTTATTGATTAAACATACAGGTATATTCATAATTTTACCCACCCTTTTTAACTTGCAAATATTATACCATAAATGTTTAAAAATTTCAATAGGTTTGACTTATTAGCCCCTTTTTCTTTTATATTCGATATATCTACTGATACTATCGTCTAGTTCAGACAGTTTAGCCTCATCTAACTTTTTCTGATAATACTTTATTTTTTCTCTCATAATTTCACCTCTCGTGTATTTTGTGCAAAACTAAACCTTTTATTAAACTTTATATAACTTGACTAAAAAGTATAGAATTGTTAAAATATAATTATACATTTAAAGGAGTATTAAATGAGCATAAATAGTAAAATAAAAACGCTTAATAAAGAAATTGCAAAAACAAAAAGTCATAATGATGAAGATGTCATAAATATAAATGTTAAAGCAAACCAAAACGAGCAAATTTTTTCCGCTTATAGCTACGACAACAAAACTTCAATAAATGCCGAATTATCAAATTACTTGTGGGAAAATGCAAAAACCTCACCCTACTATAAAGATATCAAATTAAACATTTACAGTAAGGAACATATTGACAAAAATGAAGTTGAGTACGCCATTAAATCACATTACAAAAGAGAATATGATGAAGTAAAATTTAAACTTAAAAGAACTAGTGCTTTTTCATTTATCTGTTTAATTCTTGGACTTATATCACTTACAGCATTGTTCTTTGTAAATAAATTTTATAACTATTTCATATTAACTTCTGTTATTGATATTCTCGCCTGGGTTTTTATATGGGAAGCA
>JAZNEY010000107.1:0-19063 GCA_045588795.1 Clostridia bacterium
GTGTTTGAAGTTTTTTACCAAATTCCATAAAGCACAAATCTCCTTTAAATAAGTATAGCACAATATTTGAAATATTGTACCAATTTCTTATAAAAACCAACTTGCCAATAATTATTTTTGTTTTACAATAATTCGACTACTTCCAAGTTTTACTCTTTTAACTAATAAAACTATAACAACAAATAAAATTAATGTCATAGTTAAAGCCAAAATAATTGCCGTAATAAAACTAAATATGTTTGAGACAAAACCATATAAAATTTTAATTGTTAAAACCCATAAAACCACTGATAGCACATATAAAAGATTTATAGGCGAACCAAAATATATTTTGCTTCTTATCAAAAATATTGTATTTATGAAACAAAGCGTTATATAAAATAGCACATTGGATATTTCTACTGCATATATACCAAACTCTTTGATGAAAAATATTTCAAACAACAGTTTTATGGCTGACGCAATACCCATAGAAATAATTGGCAAATGTAGTTTTTTTAACCCTTGCAACACAACCGACTGCACTTGCCCAATTGATAAAAAAACAACTGAAATTGAGCCAACTTTTAATAGTTCTACCGCCAACTGCTTGTTTGTCCCAACAAGAGATTTCCCATACACAAAACCTAATATTTCGCTTCCAAAAATATAAAACATTGCACCCACAAAAAAACCAAGACAAAGTGCAATTGAAATAGTGTTTTGTGCTTTTTTTGATATTTTATCTTTTGATTTAAGCGATAAAATATCCGGCAATAGCAAAAACTCTATTGCAAGAATTATTGTACTTGGAAGATTTAGAAGCGCCGAGATATTACCTCTTGATAACCCAAAAAGTGATGTCGCTTCAATCGAAGAAAAACCAATGTTTGAAAGTAAACGCACAACTATGACAGACTCGATAAATTGAACAAACGGGATTAACACAGATGATAATCCCGCAACAAAGGAATTTTTTAAAAATTGCGATTTTTCAAATACTAAAAGATCGGTTTCACCTGTTTTGTTTTTATAATCAAACTTTTTCAGCACAATCATTATATAAATCAAAGCAATCACTGAACTTAATGCAATACCAATAAAAACGCCAACGACCGATAATAAAACACTTATTTTTATAAACAAACTTGCAAAAATGATACATAAAACCAATTTACTTATTTGCTCTATTATGTCAGATGTTGCATATTCTCTTATAAGTTTATTGCCCCTCAAAATTGCCCTATAAAAAGTTAAAAGAGACACCGCAATAACAGCAAATGCTACACTGAAATAAATAGTTGCAACCTCTTTATTTCCTTGAACTTGTGCAATTAATGGGGCAAAGATAACTAATAGTACACCTGCAACCATTGACACAAAGAGTGTTGTTATTCTTGCAAAGGATATGCTTCCATTTGCTTTTGAATTATGCCACCCATTTTCTGCTATATACATAGTAAGAGTCGTTGAAATACCAACTGAAGATATAGAAAACAAAAAAACAAATAAAGGAAAGGTCAGTTGGTAGTAGCCTATACCAACTGTCCCAATTAAAACAATTAATATTATTTTAAATAATACACTTGCAACCTTGCCCAACATTCCAAATAAAGACAATATTGCTGTGTTAATTACACTTTTATGCTTTTGTAAAATCTTTTGCATACATTTAGTATGCTAAAAACAATGATTAATTATAAATAATTCCAAGAACTATTGAAATATCACTTGATGCAATTGATTTTGTCGTGTCAGCATCTAGCCACACAACAATTACCGTTTCTTTTGGCTCTGGTGCAACTCCAACTGTAAGAACCGCACCAAGTTCACTCCCCTTTACCGATTCGCTTTTCTTATCCATAATGGCTATTCTAACATTATCCAAATTTTCTTCTTCGCCTGCTGTTAGTTTGCAATCTAAAAGCACCATTTTATACTCTTTTTCGCTCTTAATTTTAAAAGTTGCATACGCACCCTCTGTTCCTACTGAATCATTAATAGTAGATGGAATATGCGTTGAACTATCCTCTTCACCAGTAGCTGGGCGAACACCAACTTTTGATGACTTTACTTCAAGGTCGCTAATCGAATTACCTTTTTCGTCTATAACAAATATTCCATTTTCTGCTTCCACTTTTATAGATTTTACTTCTACCTTTAATTTATCAACCTTAAATGCTGAAAGTGTCGTCCCAATAACTACTATAAAAATTAAAATTAATAACCCCGAAATGGTTGTTGCAATATTTTTTTTATCCATATACAATTTCTCCTTAACAACATTGATTATTAACAGAAATTGCACAAATAAACAAAAACTCTACGATTTCTCGTAGAGTTTTTTAATCTTGCTATTTTTATATCTCTTCTTCTTCTCGTTTTTGATTTACGACTTCTCTCCAAGCAGTAATTGCAATTACAATTCCAAGAATTACAACAACAGCAAGTAGTATTACTGATACAACATCAAAACTTCTGATTATTGCACAAGTAATGCTTAATGCTAAGCATACAAGAACTGTAACAATGCTTCCTATTAAAACTTTCTTTGATACCATATTTAATCCCCCTATCTCTTTTTGTGTACATATTATAACATATGCAATACATATTTTCAATAGTTTCACAAAAATTTATTGTTTCTTTAATTTATACACTGTGCGACTCGCATCAATAAACACTTTCTTTTCAACCCTTTCAGAAACAAATTCTTTTCTTACAAGGTCCTTTAAGACTCTGCCACCATGATAACCGTGTATAAACTCTATGCCATCAATAGTATTATCTGCATAGAATACCTCGTGAAGCATAAGGCTTAGAGCATCTTCTCTGCTTAATCCGTGTAAATCTATTTTTTTTATGTTTCCATAAAGAAATTCATTATTCATAATACCGGTCTCTTATAATTTTATTTATGGAAGTGTTGCATTTATGACTATCTTCATATCACAATAGCTAAATGTAACAACATATTCACCACTTGTTGCTCCCGAACTGTTAATTAAAAATGACCAAAAACCACCATTGCTATTAGGAACTAATGTAACAACTAATTCTGTTGACTCAACCAACCCATCTCCACTATCCTTTTCAATGGTGCAAGTTATATCGCTTTGATTAAAATAACTTTGATATGATTGTGCGTTTGATTTAAGAATTTCGTCAAGCGTGCTATAAATATTTACTGTTGTGCTTGTACTTTTTGAAAGTTGTATCGTATTAACATTATCATCATTTGCATTGAAGTAAATTCCCTCTATATAGAAATTAACATCAATCTTTTGCTCTTCACCATAGTTGGCAATATATCTATTATCCCAATATGTATATTTCCATCTAAAAGAAATAGTTATTGCATCATGTTTGTTTTGAGTATTGAATACAGTAGATGATGCAGATAGTTTCATTCTGTTAGCAACTTGTGTGATTGTTATTTTTTCACCACTATTATTTGTGAATACAAAACATTCGTTACCCTCAGCATCAACTGGGAACGCCTTAATAATACCAGCGTTTATTGCCGCATCATAGGTTGTAAACATAACAGTTTCTGAACCTTTTGAAATTGCATAAGCACTGTTTGTTGAACTGATAAAATTAATTGTTTGACCAGCTTTTGATGTTTCATCAACTGCAAGGTTAAACTTGTTTTTATCCTCGCTTAGTCTTTGCTGATCAAAGAAACTAACTTCAACGACACCTTGTGCTCCAGTGTAAAAATGCTCAAAGGTTAATCTGCAATATTTTTCTTCTTCAAAATCAGTAGTTGCTGTTACCTTATAAAACCAATCACCATTATCATAGATTTTTGAAATTTCTAAAATTTTAACTTCTTCTTCATCACCTGTCATTGGATTGACTTTTGCTTTCGTGTAGTAAAAAGTTCTCGCCTCGCTCCCCTGTGGGATTATAATTTCATCATTAACCTTGACAACGAAATCTTCCATTCTAAATTCGCCAAAAGTTTCGAAGTTCTTGTCATAAGCCATAACAACTTTTACAAAGAAATCAGAAATATCTCTCTTGTCAATTGGGTCAGACAAATTCTTTGGGTCTAAATAAACGAAACCGCTATGATTTGAGCTAAATTTTCTATCATTTGTTTCTGATGCAAACTCAAATGCTAAATATGCCTCTCTTTCAACAAGATTTATTTGTATTCTAACATTTTTAGAAACAACCCGTTCTCCACTATCTGTGTTTTGGTTTATTTCCATATATACTGCAGTAGATGCATTTGCTATATCAGTTTTTGGAACAACCACAAGCCTTCTGTTTTGTTTATCTATTGTAACACTTTCAAGTATGTTTTCATCAAAATCGACTGTTAAATTGTCCATATTTGCATCAAGCGGATTTAACTTGAAATATACATAATGTTCAAGTCCATCTTTTTGCATTACAACATTTGCAATTTCTTTTTCAATTGGTTGCAAAGTTTCTTGGTTATCACCACTAGCCTCAGCATTCACTTCATCTAATACATCACCAATTTCTGGTTGGATTAATTCAATGAATGTAACATCTTGAACATCTGTGTTTTTAACATCAATTACACACGAATCAATTAAAGATGCTTTTGCAACACTTTGAACTGTAATTGTAGCTCTGCCAACTCCAACAGCGGTAATTCTTACCTTTCCCTCTTCCGTAATTGTAACAGAAGCAATGTTGGCATCAGAGGTTGCAACTCTGTATGCTTGATTTGCAGTCTCTGGATAAACAGACACACTAAACTCCACCGACTCATATTGAGGGTTTCCAAGGTAAACTTCAGAATAAGCAGCCTCAATATTTACCGATTTAGCAACAGATTCATTGAGTTTTTGAATGATTGCAAATCCACCCCAACCAACAGCAATTGCTATGGCTAAGATAAGCATAACTTTTGGAAATGTAATCTTCTTTTTCTTTGGTGCATCTGCACCATTAGAACTTGAACTTTGATTATTTTTTTTCATTTGACCTGTACACCTATTTTTTTATTAGTATGTTACATTATTAGTTTAATTATTTTAAAAATATAAGTCAAACAATTTCGCCTCTTTTCGTGATAAATAAAAAAAATATTTGCTAGGGCTATTTCCCTAGCAAATATCTGAGACATTTTCTATTAATTTTTAAATTGTGTCATAGTTTAACAATGAAGTAACTGTTCCATTAACATTTACATTTCCGCGAATATTAAACTTTGGTTCTTCACTATTTCTATCATCAGCAATAACTTGTCTTGTGATTTCTGTCAATGCAACACCCTCAAGTTTTGAATCTGAAAGTGTTGATGTAATATTTTCATGTGCACCTACCAAACTTCTTACAGTTGCACAGTTTCCGTATGCATCTACTCCAATTGTATCATTTGCATATACGCTTACGCCAAGTTCAAGTTTATTTGCCTCAAATGACCCTAAGCACAATCCAACAATTCCACCAAATGTATCAAGTGTATAAACTGCACTTGTTAGTGCCTTGTTGTTTACACTCATTGTTACCTTAACATTATTGATTTCAATCTTTGAGCTAAGATTTATAATTGCGACAATTCCGCCAATTGTATATGTTTGAATTTCGGAATCCTTGACTTCTTTAATTGTTCTAACTGTTGTACTAATTTCACAATTTGTAAGTGTTGCATTTTCGCCATTTACTGCACCAATTGCACCACCAGCATTTACAGCATCATACATACAAGCAGTTACATAAAGATTTTCAATTCTGCCTGCATTAACTGTTGCTATACCTGAAAGAATTGTATTATTCTTATCGAAATATTCTTCTGCTACTTTGTACCAATATATTTGAGCAACAACAGATGTTTTGTTTGTTGCACCAGTAATTCTACCATTATTGTATAAAGCAACACCAGCGCCCCATAACTGAGCTTCAATTTCAACATCAACAGCACTAACATCAGCATCATTGGTATATAAAATTGAATTGTTGTTTTTGTATGCAAAACCTGCAACATAAACACCCTTTAACGAACCTTTTACTGAGCAGTCTTTAACAATAGCATTGTTTGTTTGAACAAATCCCGAAACTTGACCTGTGCCAATTGCATAAACTTGTGAACTTAACACGTGTGAATTTGCAATTTTTGAGCCCTCTGCAAGGAAATCAACCGCACCGGCAATTCTTACGCATTTTTCAGCATCAGACATTACTTTTGAAACTTTTACTGTTAAACTTTCTACAATAACATTTTCAATTTGAGTATTTCCTTCGGCGTTAATAATTATACCCGCAACCTTTGTTCCTGAATAATTACCAACTAGAATATCTGTATTTACTTTACAATCTTTAATTTTGACACCTGTTGCATTTCCAACAAGTCCAGCAACTGTTGCACCATAAACTTTACTATCTTCATCAACATATGAAGCTTTTGTAGCATTGATTACGGTATTTACACTGTAACCCTCAATTGTAGAAACTCCTCTCACGCAACCAACTAATCCACCAACCGCACCATCAACGCCGTTATGGTCTCCAGCGGAAGATTTAATTACTGCTGAAATTGTGCTTTCGGAACCAGCAACTGATGTATTATACATATATCCAGCAAGAGCGCCTACATACATTTGATTAATATCAAACATTTCAATTAATGTAGCTTTATCGATAATTGTTGTATCAATAGTTGCATTTTCAATGTTTACATTTTTAATTACAGAATTTTGTTCTCCATTTGAATATGTGAAACCGAAGAAACCAAGATATACTGCATTAAATCCGTATGTATTATCAACATATTCATCAAGATTTTCAGCATTAACAACAATGCTCATATTCTTAATTGTATATCCATTACCATCATAATTTGAGCAGAATGGCTTGCTTGCGCTACCTATTGGTTTCCAATTTTGACCTGCAAGATCTAAATCCATTCTTTGAACATAATGAACATCTACGCTGTTATTTGTTTCAGCAAGTTTCACTAAATCACTAACTCTTATAATGTTAAATGGGTCCTCACTAGTTCCTGTACCTTTTGTCCAAACATTAATTTCAAAATTATGCTTAGAGCCATTGTACTCAACAACAAATATTTCGTGACCAGCATCAATTGCCACAATCTTACCATCTTGTACTGTTAGGAATGATGGTAGTAATCCAGTGTTATTCAATAAAGTATCATCAACAATAGTATCACCCACAATCATATTGTATCTTACATCTACAGTTTGTGTGATTTCTTGACCAGGCAAGTTTGTATCAACTATTGGATTTTCTGTTTGTCCTGGATCAACCGGATTTTCAACTGATGATGCCTTAACAATAGTATAAATAACTAATGAAAGAGACACAAGACAACATATAATTGATGAAACAATTAAAAAGATTCTTTTCTTCATAATAATATATCCCCCGAATACTATATTATTTTTTTTGTGAGCACATTATACAACACATCTTTTCATTTGTCAATATCTCTAGCAAAAAAAGTAGTCTCAAAACATCACATTTTGAGACTATTTTGTATTATACTATCTATTTATGCTAAATTAGTTTACAATGTGCACTAAAACATCAATTGAAACTGTCTTTACTCCATCAGTTGCAGTGAATGTAACAATTCCCTCACCTTGAGGCAAATCTTCACCCGGTAGCACTTCGACACTTGATATTGTGTATTTATTTCCATCTTGAACGACTTTAACCAATTTATCATCTGAAATTGAATAAGTTATATTTGCAGGTATTGTTTCATCATCAAAGAATGCAAATGTATATACATATATATCTTCACTTGTTCCCGATATGATTGTTACCTCATCAATTCCACCAACCATTGGTATTTCTAAAATATTTCCATCTCCATCGGTTTTTGCTGATTGAGTGCTTGCAATAATACCTTGCAGTTCATTCCTTATATAGAAATAATAACAGAAATATGTACGGTTTTCTTCTTCGTTTATGTCTGAATGATTTTCTTTTGAAACATAACCTGCTATACAGAATCTTTGATTTATATCTGTCGGAACAGATGCAACTTTATACTTGTTATTTCCGCAAACCATTATGTATTCATTACATGGACTTGTAACAACAATTTTTTCATCACCCTCTTCTGGCTCACCAAACATATCCAAAGCAAAACCATCTTTATAGTACGATAATCCGTCCTTTGTAACATCATAGATATATTCGCCTGTTGCTAAATCATACAAAACATATGTATCGGTTCCATAGAAATGAACATTTCTTTCTGCGTTATCAATCAAATTTCCAAAACTATCATAATAATCGAAGTTAATCGAGAATATATCACCTGAAACAACAATTTCGTGATTTAACGCATCTCCTAAAGTTGTTTCTTTAGTCTCAGAAGCACTTACTTCAACGCGTTCAACCGCAGCTTGCACAATTACATTTATTACGCAACTTACTTGTTTTCCATTTTCATTATAACAAGTTGTATCTACAAATAAAAGCGCCTCTCCCTCTTTTCTTGGTAATAATTTAAAATATACTATACTATTAGATTCATAAGCATTTTCAATTGTGAATACTTCCGGATCTGAGCTTCTAAAAGTCGCATCATAGTCTGTCTTTTTGAAGTTAGTTTCATTTAAAAGATATGCATAGTACTCAATACCGATATCATCTTCTGCATCAAGGAAGATTCTTTCGCTACCATCACGGCTGTTAAGGACTTCTACATCACCCTCAACTTTATTAACATATAATTTTTCAACTGTTGTATATTCGTTTACCGAAACACGACAAACAATTTTTTTCTCACCACTTGCAGTATTTAATGTTGCTGTAACATATGAATAAGGAATATTATCTGCATTTCTAATATTGCTATCAATAGCTCTTAAAATTCCTTCTTTTGCATTTATAACTTCAACATTTTCAGGGTTTGAAGAAGTAAATGTAACATCTTTGTTTGTTACAATTTCACTAACTTCACCATCAATAATATAATCTATTTCAAGTTTAATAACCTGCCCGATTGCAACAGTTGTTTCTCCCGAATAGTCATCATGATTACTTTCAATAATTCTGCCATCTTTTGTTTTCCATCTAATTTCATCTGGGTCAATGTCTGTAATTATTGTACAATAATCTTCAAAACCGCCATCAAGCGTACGAATTGCAACTACCGCTTGTCCAGAATCTTTTATGGTAACATGACCATTTGCATCAACAGATGCAATACTTGGATCAGAACTCCAATATGTTACCCCAAGATTAGATGCGTTATTAGGATAAACTTTATAGGACAAGTCCAGTTCATCACCAACTGCAACATACATTTCTTCTTGATAAAAGTCTACTCCAACGACCATAATAATTTCTTCGTCGCAACCAGTAAACAACAATCCTGCAATCATGAAAATCGCACAAGACAATACTAATTTTAAAAATCTTTTCATCTGTTACTCTTCCATTTAAATTTATTTATTCATTTCTTCATTTAACTTATCTAGCAAAATTTGAACATCAAAACCGTGCACCATACTTGCCTCTTCAAGTGTCTCTGCTCTGCTACAAGGACAGCCAAGGCAATGCATTCCAAACCCTAATAAAATTTTTTCAAAGTTTGGGTTAAGTGTTAAAACCTCATCTAATGTCATTGTTTTTTTGATTTCAACTTTCTTTCTCATAGTATGTTTCCTTTATCATAATTTATATATTTTTCAATTTAATTTTTTGATTTATTCTTTACAACTTGTGCCTTTTGTTTGTATTCAGTCAATGCTTTTATTCGAACATTCACTTGTTTTTCTATTTGTTTCTTTTTGTTTTTGTCTTTTTCTTCATCAAGTTCAGTTAATAATGTGTCAACCTCATTCATAGTGCTGACAAACTCTTGTTCATTCATTATCATATTCTCACCCGAGCGTTTCTCATCACCCTCCGCTAGCCTGTTTGGAACGACAGCAGACACTTCCAAAACATTGTCAGCTGTTGTATCATCAATATCATTGACACCAAGTACGCCAGCTTTAAGAGGAGACAAACTCGATAATTTTTCAAGTTCGCTTTCTGATGATAAACTTTTATTTCTTGTTTTTCTAGCTTTTTCTATCAGTATCTGTTCGGTTTCATTTGTGTAAACAGAAGCAATCAACCTTGAAGTATTTCCCTCACCTCCGAAAATATCAACAATATCAACTTTATCATCAAGCATATCCACAAAGTCATAAAATACATCTGTTAATGACCTGTATTCAAGATGACGAATTGCAGTATAAACATAGTAATTCACCATAAGTATAGCGTATGTAAAAAATGGAACTAACAACATATCTGCGACCAAAGTAGTGGTAAGTACCGCATTTGTTTTCATCTCGGCAGATGTTGTGCCAATAATCGCAATAGAACAAATTGCAATTACAATTGTCGCAACTGCGATTGTCGTTCTCATAAGTGAACGATTTTGTCTTTGAATTCCACCTTGAACCGACAAATCAATACACTCTTCCCTTTTAAGATAATCGCTTGGCTTACCGGTTTTCTTTACTTCATATCTTTTCCACCCAAACTTCATTGATGTTGGAAAACTTTCCCACATTGCTATAAACTTTGCATAATTTGATGCATTTATATCATTCAAGCGTAAGTATTTGATGATTTCAACACAACTTCTACGCATACGCACTTGGTTATTAAATAATAACGAAAGTACACTCCACACAATCATCAAAAAAAGCACAATTAAAGCACACAAAATCAATTTATTTTGTGTTAAATTGGATACAGCAAGTTTAAACGCAGTTCTTAAAAACTCGAACATAAAAAACTCCAATCTCTAAAATTACAAAAAAATTATATCACGATAAAAAATTTTTGTCGAACATATTTTGCCCTTTTTTAAATTTTTAATAAATATTTATTTCACTTCTATAAATTTGCCTATAGTAAATGAATAGAGATACTTCTTAATAACATTCACCCCAAGACTTTCTTGCAGTACTTGTGAATACATATTTAACTGCGTTGAATAGGCATTTATATATTTACTTTCATCTTTCCACGCATTTGTTTTATAATCTACAACAATTGCGCCGTCTTTTGTAACCGACACAAAATCCACGACTCCTTGCAAAAGAACACTATCAAAGTTCTGCACACTTGAGCCACTTGCAACTTTTGTAAGTGCTATAAATTCCTTCTCTCTCATCACATTTTTGCCAGTAAGTTCAATAAACAAGTTGTTGTTTAATAAACTAACAATTTCTTTTGTGTTTACAAGTTTTAATTCTGACTCATCTAAAATTTCTTTTTTTACCATAGTTTCTAGTTGTTTTTTACACAATTCATCACTTTTTGCCAGCAAATCTATATGTTGCATAACTTTATGATATGCAACCCCTTTTTTTATTGCCTCCTCATTCGGAAGTCCATTGAAAAGTCGAGGAATATAAATCTCATCTTTTTCTTCCTTTAACAGTTCGCTAACACTAGTTTTTACAGGCATACGACAACTATCTTCGTATTTATACCTATATTCCAAAACATTCTTTATCATCTTTACAAGTTCTTCATTTGGCTTGTCAAAACGCATATTTGCTGTTTTTTCTGAGACACTCAACTCTGTTGGAGATATAAGACCTGAGTATTCAACCTTAAAATCAACAAAAGATGCAAGACCTCCATTTTCTTTTGCCATAATGACTGGATATATCCAGTCTAAAAAAGTTTTGGCGTTTGAAGCATCTACAACTGATTGATTTTTATTTATACAACCAACAATGATAAGATTATTGACTGCACGAGTTAAGGCGACATAAAGAAGTCTTAACTTTTCTTCTAAGTTTTGCGTAATATTTTCAATTTTTACTGCATTGTAGCAAATGGAGTGAGATTTTATACGACTTAAAACATCAAAGAAAGGAATCCCAATGCCAAGATTTTTAGATGGTATAAAATCACTCATATCCTTTCTGTTTATCAACTTTTGCCCCGCACCAACCAATATAACAACAGGATATTGTAATCCTTTGCTTTTGTGTATTGTTGTTACGGTAACCGAATTTTCATTTGCCTCATTCTCAAAAGAAATTTCGTTTTCTTTAATATTTGTAAGAAATTCAGAAAGGCTTGAATTATAGGGCTTTCCATTTATGAATGTTTTTAATTTATCTAAATTTGTAAGAGTTTTTGTTCCGGTCTCTTTTTTCAAAATTTCATTATCGAAAGCAGTTTCCTCAAGTATCCTTTGAATTAAAACATTAACTGGTGTAAATTGACTAATAAAATTAAACTTTGAAAGCGTTTCTATAAACCTTGAAACTTTTTTCTTTAATGACTCCGAAATTTCTTCGTTGTGAATTGCCCCATAAAATGCCTGATAGAAAAATTTTACATTCCTTGTTTTTTGTCTAACAATTGCTAGGTCATTATTTGTAAAATCAAACATATTTGATTGAAGAACTGCAAGAAGTGGAACATCTTGATTTTTATTATCAATAAGTTCAAGCATGGATTTTATAACATAAATATCTGGGTCATCAAAGATGTTTTCCTTTACATCACTTGTGTAAGCAATCCCGTTGTTATCAAGTTGTTTTAATATGGTTTGCAGGTAATCCCCTCTGCTTGCAGAAAGTATTGCAATGTCACGAAGTTCTATCTTCCTTTTTTCTTTGTCCTTTGATGGAATGTCCCTTTTTAACAATTCTTTGATTTTGTTTGCAACAACAAACCCCTCTGTCTCTGCTTTTTTCGTATTTACAGCATCTAACTCTTCATTGTTTTGAACACTATATACCGGAAGTTGACCATCTTGTGTTTCAATAGCTTCTTCATCATCACCATCATCACTTTCAACTGTGTTTGACTGAATAATATTCAAACTTACAACCGGATATTGATTTTGCAATATAGGGTCTTTTTCACCCCCCTTAATAAGCATAGCATCTTTTATGTAATCTACCCCACCAAAATCTGGTGTCATTGAACGACAAAATACTTCGTTTGAAAAGTCTAGCACATCTTTGTTACTTCTAAAATTTTCATTCAATTTTATCGCTTTTGATTTTGGTGCTATACCTTTACTGAAATTATTAAATTTATCAACAAATATTTGAGGCTCTGACGCACGAAATCTATAAATGCTTTGCTTTACATCTCCGACCATAAACAAATTGTCGCTTCTTGAAACCCCTTGAATAATTGCCTCTTGGATTGCGTTGGTGTCTTGATATTCATCAACAAACACATATTTGTATTTGTCTTGAATTGTCTTTCTTATGGTATCCTTTTGCAAAAGTTTAATTGTATACTGCTCAAGGTCAGAAAAATCCAATGCAACTTTTTCTTTTTTGAGTTCTTGATAAATTTTTTCAAACTCTCTTGTGTAATTGTAAAGAGCAATAATGTGTTTTTTGCTTATCTCAAGTTTTCGTTTTGTTTCTTCTGCGTTTGAATTTGCATATATCTCGACTGCATCTTTGATTGCTCTTTTTGTTTGCTCTTTCACTTTATCAACTTCAGCTTTCAAGGGCAAATACTCATCTTTAAGAGATGGCATTCTTGGTATGGTTTCAAGAGAGCTAATTGCTTTTTGGTTTTCAGTAAAAGACCTGTCGCTTTTAATTTTCAACAAGTTAACATACAATGTGTTTAAATATTTCACCAATTTCTCGTTAGATTGAACAAATCTATTAGCAAGCATATTATCAAGTTTTGCACGAATACTTGCAAAACTTGATATAAAATGTTGATTTAAATATTCCACACAAATATTTTTGTCTAAATCACTATTAAAGGTTTCATTTATCTTCTTTTCAAACCAACTATGACTATCAACAATTGTAAGCAAAAATTCATAAAATTTGTTAATTGTATCTTTGAAATTATCTTCTTTTCTGTTTATTGCAAACATATCAAATAATTCAAAGAATGCACCATCATCTCTTAAAAATGCATTGTCAACAAGTTTTGCATATGCCTTATCTTTAAGTGTCTTACTTTCAATCTCATCTAGCAAAGTAAAAGCAGGGTCAATTCCAATAACATAGAAATAACTTTTTAAAAGTTTTGAGCAAAAACTATGAAGCGTACTTATACTTGAATTTTGAATTTCAAGCAATTGCTCTTTTATGTAATCATCTTTGTTTTCAATCTTTTCAAGACCTTGAATCAATCTTGCTTTCATTTCTCCGGCTGCTGCCTTTGTGAAAGTTACGACCAAAAGCTCTTCAACCCCAGCCTCTCTTTTTTCAATTAGTTTTTTAATTCTTTCAATCATTACAAAAGTTTTACCACTTCCAGCAGAAGCAGAAACTAAAAGATTTACACCTCTTTCATCAATACACTCTATCTGCTCATCAGTCAGAGGAGATTTTTTGTCTTTTGATTTAGTTTTCGCCATTTATTTTCCCCTCCTTTTTCTTGTCTTTTTTGATCGCAAAGTCATCAAACTCTACCCTTCTTGCTTTTCTCGATTGTTTGTTTGGCACATACATTAGCCCACAGATATTTTTATACACACAATGTTGACAAGCAGGCTTATCTGATGTTTGAAGAGGCGTTCTTTCAATATATCCACCAAGAATTTCTTGTACCGCACCCTTTGATAGTTCCATAGTGTAATCCATTACGCCATCTAAAATATCTTTTTGCAAAATATGTTTTTGTGATTTTATAACAAGATTATCACTTTCTTGATTTTCCTTGTCCTCTTTTAACGATAATGTAATAACCTTACTTGAAAGATTGTTTTGATTTAAAGAAATGTCCATATTCCTTGCAAGGCGAGTATCATTTACAAAATATCCTTGCATTTTATAGGTATTTAAAAATGTTCCATAGTCCTCATTAACAAAAACATTTTTGATTGGAAGATAAAATGCCCCAGCAATCCCCTTTTTTGCATTCTTTAATGCATTTAGATACATAAACAACTGAATCTTATGCCCATAGTAAACATTTTTCGCAGGAAGTTCAATCTTTCCAGTTTTATAGTCTATTACCCTGTAACTGTCATCACCAAGACTATCAACTCTGTCGATTTTACCCTCAAGTTTAATACCTTTACCAAGGTCTAAACCCTTTATTTTCCCGTTTTCACCAAACACCAATTCTTCTGCTACTGGCTTGAAATTAGAAAGTTCATATTGAAAAGTAAGAGCATCAATAAGTCTTGTAGCCTCACCTTTAAGAGGCATCACAATATGCCTGTTAGACGCCGTTTTAATTTTTTCCTCATCAAAAACCCTGTCGATTAATTTCATCAACATTTCTTGCTTTTTATGAATATCTTTTACTTTCCTATACTTTTCAATTCCTTTGATATAGAGTTCTGCAATTCTATGTAAAACATTACCAAAGTCGATTGATTTTAATTGGCTATCCTCTCTTTCTTTTATTCCAAGACCATAATCGGCAAAAAACCTGTACGGACAATTAAAATAACACTCAAGTTGAGAAATACTTGTTGTTTTCTTTGGGAAAAACAATTCTTTTGGATTTGCAAGTTTGCTATTTTTAACGGTTGGCAAAATAAAGTTTTCATTACCATAAACCTTTTTGAAATACCAATATAATGCTGAAATCATCTCACTATTGTCAGACATAGTACCGCCATATGTTCGACTTAAAAGTTTCTTTAACCCTACCTCTTTTGTGCTGTACTCGTATGCGTGTCCAATAGTTTTCTCATCTTCATTGAAAAGTGCCCTTTTTCTTCTGTAACCATCAAAAGAAATTATATCAAGAGGCTTTGTATCTTCTATCTTGTAAAAGATTTTTGCAATATCCAAAAGTGCAAGACTTGGTCTTTGCTCTTGACTATCTTTATCATACTTTGGATAAAGAACATAGAGTTTTTCTTTAAATGTTTGAAGTAGACTAATGAATTTGTATCTTTCCCTTTTATTAATAGTTCTTATTGTTGGCTCAATCTTTTTACCAATTGAATTTTGAAGCGACTGAATTTCTTTGTCAACAATTATTCCGCAATCTTCAATATTCTTAGGGATTGCCCCCTCACTTGCCCCAATAACGAATAGATATTTTGAACCAAGAAATTTGCTTGAAGAGGCATCTCCGATAAAGACACTATCTACAAAAACAGGAATTAACGAAACAGTTTCACTTGCAAGCCCAGATTGTAAAATTGAGTAATATTCATCAAAGTCAAGTGTGCAACCACCCATTATTCTTTCAACTTCATCAACGAGTTTTATAAACTTTTGTTTCACTTGCTTTGAAAAGTCTGCCATTAACTTTTCTTTGCTTCCGTTTAACGCCTCGATAAAACTTTCAAGTTTATTATCAAGTTCAAATACTTCAAATATCGAATGAATGGCCTTCCCGAACATAATCGCATTATTCGACTTTTCTAGTGCATCAAAAATAGTTTGAAGTTTGAAAACGACCTCAGTGCGAACACTTTCTGCCGTGCTGTAACTTTCTGAAATTTCATTGTCTTTGTTTACTTTTCCATATTCGAATGGTTTTTTAAACTTGTCGTAATTCACACCATATTTGATGACATAATTTTCAAATTCGTTTTGCCTAATACTATCTATTCCGCAAAAATAGTTTTTTATAAGTTTTAAAAGGTCATCACTTGAAAGATGTCTTTTATAGCAAGATAATATTGAGCCAATAAAAGCAATCAATGGGTGCGCAGTCAAATTCTCTGACTTATCCACAAAATATGGAATATGATAATCTTTAAAAACCATATTTACCGCATCACCATATGTACTAAGGTCAGGACAAGCAACTGCAAAATCGTTATATCTTAGTCCCTTTTTTATTACATTTTTGCGAATTGTCTCTGCAACAAATTGAACTTCTTCCAAAGGAGTTTTACATTCAAGCAAAACGACCTCATTCCCTATCTGCATTTTAGAGTAGGGATATGCGAATAAATTATTTTTTATATGCGAAACAATTGTATCTTGTTTTGATACAATTTCTGTAATTGTTGGCGAAATGTTGAGTTCGTGAGTAGCCTCTTTAACCGCTTCAAGCATTTCTGGCTCTATTATGTAACTATTGTTTTTTCCACTGTTATTCAAGCAACCAAAAGTGCATTTTTTTGCTGTCTTGATAACAGATTTAAGTACTTCCATACCAGCCATTGAAATGTTATCAAAGCCATAAATATAGACTTCACTGTCTCTTATCATTTCACTGCTCTGTACCATTTTTGAAAGCAAAATAAATCTGTCGCAAGCATCAATCATATTATTCTTTTTTATGTATTCTTCGTACCTTGTATACAACAATAAAATGTCTTGCATTTTAATTCTCAAAGACTCATTTACATTCATCATTTTAAGTTTAAAATCTTCAGGCAAAACCTTGCTGTTTTTAAGGTTTGAGATTGTATCATAAATTCGCTCTGCAAAACCTATTGTTTTTGCAGTTTTATTGAAACAAACCAAATTATCAATATTTTCAATGATAATTTTCTTAGTAATCATAATACCTGACTCTTTTGGGAGGTAGTTGTCGCTTGATTTTAGCATTTTTCTAAGCATTCTTGAAAGAGTCAAAATTTGAACATTTATAAGTGCTTTCTTTTTATGTTTTACCAAAATTTCTCTTTCCATTGTAAGAGAAAGTTTTTCTGGCACAAGCAAAATAAAGTTGCGTGAGTTATCGTTAGACTCTTTCGCAACTTCTTCTAATATTTTGTCATATATGATTTTATTATTATCAGCAGTATATATATTCATAGTTCTATATTAACATATTTAACTATCATTTTCAACTAAATTTAACGCCTAGCTATGCTATATATTTTAAAATTATCTCTTTCATTTTTTCATAATTTGAAAGCATACTTTCCGCAAGTGCAAATTGCACTTTTGCGCGTATATGGTTGAAGTTTTCATCATTGGACACAACCCTAAAAAAGACATCTCCATTAAGGTAGTCCTCAAAGAATCTGCAACCTAGTTCAAAAGCAATAGAAATTGGTACAAGAGATGCATATTTTAATTCTTTTTTAGTTAATTTCCTTTTATATCCACCAAAAAAACCTTTTGTAAAAGCCTCAAATTTCTCAATACTAAATGAAACTTTTGATAGATCATACTCCTCTTCTGATGCGTTATTGCAAGCAAATCTTACACCATCACCAAAATCACTTAGTATTGTGCCTGGCATAGCAGTGTCTAAATCAACAATGCAAAGCACTTTATTTTCCTTTGTTAAAAGAGCATTGTTCAACTTTGTATCATTGTGAACAACTTGCATTGGTAGTTTGCTTGAAAACAAATCATCTGAAAGTGAAAATATATCAACTCCCACAATTTTTTTGAACTTTTTAATTATATCTTCTGCCCACTGTATTGTTTCAGTGGCGGTTTTCACCCTATCCATCTTGTCTGCTTTAATCGTGTTTTGCAACATTTCATATTTTTGCCTAGTGTTGTGAAAATTATCATCACTTACAATAGTCTTTGATATATCAAGATCAATTAAATTATTGTCAAAATTTCCAAAACCTCTTGCAAGTTTTTCAATAAGAGTCAAATCATCACACTCATTCACACTTGTGGTTCCGGCAAAAAATGGGTAGAGCCTCCAAACAAAGCCCCCCTCTTCATTATAAGACCTTTCACCTTGAATGGTTTTTATCAACGACAAAGATATTTCACCTTTTGACTTTATATGCTCTGTAATAACTTCAATATTATTAAGACAGCCTTCGATGTTTGGAAGAGCATTAGAATTTAGTCGTTGCAACAAATACTCTTCCCCGTTTTGACATACAACTTTGTATGTATAGTTAATATTTCCCTTGCCAAGTGGATTAATAGCTTTCACCTTACAATCAATAAATCTATTAAAAACCCTAATCAATTCACGATTCTCCATACACATTCCTCTAAAAACAAACATCTATTAAATATATTTTACCATTTGTTCAAACCAAACACAAAGCGAATTCTTTAAATTTGCATTTTTAATTAAATTGACCAACAAGATAAATTTATGATAAAATAAAATTAATATAAAAAAATAGGAACGATTACAAAATGAAAACAAGAGAAGATTTAATCACCAATGGTATTTTAAACGAACATAATATTGACACATATCTTAAAGCCTATAATCTCTTTGAAAGTGGCGAAAGAATGGTTGGCATTACCCAAGC
>JAZNEY010000108.1:0-9202 GCA_045588795.1 Clostridia bacterium
AATCCAGTGTCTTTACAAATTTCGCAATCATATTTAACAGACAATAGCTGTTCTTGAATCTTCAAGTCTTTTAAAATTTTTGCTTGTTTTTTTTGTAACTTTATATATTCTTTTTCTTCCAAAGAACAACCAATTTTATCATATTTTTTTTTCGCTATCAAGTAATTTAACTCATTTAATCGGATATATGTTTTATTAAAGTCATCATTAGTCCTAGCAAGGCGTATGACAGTATCTGCTTTTTGCTGAGCATATTTTTGCTTGTTCATAAAAAATTGTTTTACTTCAATTTCAATTTCTTTTCGACTTTTCATAAGTTAATCTCCTGATATTTCAATATTTTCAAGACTGTCAAACATTGCATCAAAGTCTTTTTGTGAAAAGTCTCTTTCGTTTTCAAGTTTTGTTCTCTTTGATGTTGTCTTTGTCGCTTTTGTGTTTGTTTCAAATAAGTTTTTTGCATCTTCTGGGGTGGTGATTTTTGATTCATAAACGCTAGACAAGAGTTTGTTTATGTATTGAATAGGTTGTGCTTTGTCTTTTGAAAATTCAACAGCTACATCAATAATTTCGTTTGAAATCTCCCAAGTATGGGTCCAAGTCCTGTAAGTGTCTCTGTCCCAACTGTTAACATTTCTTATGATATTTAACTTATCCAAAATTTCCTGAATTTGTTCATCTGTTGAAACTATTTCTTCCATATATTGATTAATTGATTGAAGAGATGTTAATCCGAGCTTATAAAAACGCAAAATTGTTTTGTTCATACCCTCAACGGTTTTGGTTGAAGATTTAAGACAATATTTTGAAATCGTACGAAGTGTATCTTCATCATAACCTTTTGAAATCCAGTCTGTTATGTAGTTTTCAATAATTGTGTCAAGGTTATCGTATCGAACACCAAGCGTATGAGTAATATCTTTTGCAAGAAGAAGATAATTATCTCGTGATTTGTTGTATTCTTCAATTTCTTTAATTGAAAAAAGTTTTAATTTGTAGTAGCTGGTTAAAATTGAATCAAGCAAGGCAATAGATGGGTTTTTGCCTTTTAGTGTTTTTGCGACTTCTTTAATAGTTCCGTGATTAAATCCGAAGTCGTTAATCCATTTGATGTAGTTATTTCTGTCCTCAATGGTTGCACTAGACCTTTTTCCAAAGGTTTTCATTATATCTTGAAGCTCCGGTGTGATTTCTTTGTGCTCATCAAGTTTGTCTTGTACAAGTTCAGAAGTTGTTAACCCTTGCTTAACAAAAGAATTTGCGACTGTGATAATGTAAGGATATCCAACATTTTCACCTTTTAAATTTACACAATATTCAGCAATTTTAAGGAGAGCTTCTTCATCTAAATGCATTGACTCAATGAGTGTATAGTATTCATTATACTCACTTGGAGTAATCATTCTGCCCTTTATTATGCCCTGTAAAAGACTGTTAAATTTTGCATATTTATCTTGTCTTTTTTTGCTACTACCAACTCGTTTTTGTACAGGTAAATACTTGATTGCAAGCTCATTATTAACTCCGGTTTCAACAATTTGTACGAGGCCTTCAGCTTGCCAGTATTCAAAAGCATCTTTAACATCTCCAGCTTCCATTGATAGCACTCTACAAATGTTTTGCAATGTGTTTTCTAATGAGTTTGGATTTGTGCAAAGATAAAGACCATAAAAATATACCTTTACGCAAGCATCTGGAGCCATTGGAAGATACTCGTTTATGAAACTGTTTTCGATAACTAAAAAAGACCCAGAGTGGGTGTCGCTAGAATAACTACACAAAGACATAATTATACCTCAAAATTGTTTGCATTATCTGTTTTTTTTTAATATAATAATAGCATTAATTGGACAATTATTCAAGTCATTTCAATAAATAAGATAATTTTAGGAGAGGAAAATCTTGAAAATTTTACACACAGCCGATTGGCATTTAGGGGCAAAAACAGACAGAAGAAATCGAATTGAAGAGCAAGCAAGGGTAATGAATGAAATCGCCATGGTTGCAGATTCGAATGATGTTGATATTGTTATTATTTCGGGCGATATCTTTGATAACGCCGTTCCAACAAGTGAGGCGGAAGAGTTGTTTTTTGATACATTGGAGAAGTTGTCAGCCAATAATGATAGGGTGGTAATTGCACTTGCTGGAAATCACGATGACCCAAAAAGATTGATTGCGGGAAGGCACTTTGCGAAGAAACACAATGTTGTTCTTGCGGGAGATTTTAACATAGTAATAGAAAAGCCAAAAGATAAAAGGTTAAACATTGAAGAAGTTGGCGAGGGCTGTATAACGATTACAAAAACCGAAAACGATCATCTTGAAAAGACAGTCGTTGGAATTTTGCCATACCCTGTTGATTACAGATTAAAGTATAAAACAGAGGCGGAAGATTATAGCGGAAAAGTAAGGGAGTGGGCAAAACTTGTAAGTAAAGGATTTAAGAAAAATGCCTTTAATATTCTTGCGACACATTTAACCCTTGTAGGCTCAGAAGCAGAACAAGACAATGATTTTAGAACTGTAAAAATAAGCGAGCCGGGTGTGGTTAAAAAATCGGATTTGCCAAGAGCAGATTACTATGCCCTTGGGCATATTCATTCCAATCAAGAAATTTCAAATGAGATTTGGTATTCAGGGGCACCGCTGAGATATTCATACATACAAAAAACTACATCAGTAAATCTTGTAACTTCCGAAAAAGGAGCGTTAAAGTCAGTTGAAAGGGTTGATTTGCAATGTCCGGTAAAAATGCAAAAGGTAACCGCTTTTGGAATAGATGATGTGGCTTCAAAATTAGATTATTTTTCAAGCGAGGATATTGTTGAGTTGACAATAGTACAAGATGGACCGCTGTCCTCAGAGCAAATTAAGGGAATAAAAGAACAATTTCCTTGCGTTTTGCAAGTAAAGTTAAAACTTACGAATATTGCAACAGATGATGAGGTTTATATTTCAAACAGGGATAAATTGTCGCCAAAGGATTTGTTTGTTAATTTCTATAAGGCAAAGAAAGGTGCGGAGCCTCAAAATGAATTGACAGAATTATTTGTTGAGATGATGGAGGGTGATTCAAGTGAAACCAATTAAACTCGAGATTCAAGGTATCCATAGTTTTGTTGAAAATCAAGTGTTTGACTTTGACAATATAAGCGGAAATAAAATGTTTGGAATTTTTGGACCGACGGGGTCTGGTAAATCTACGGTGCTAGATGCCATTGTTTTAGCGCTATATGGAAATGTTTGGAGAAGTAAATCAAATGCTGACTTTATAAACTTGAAGGCAAAAAAAGCGAAGGTCGTATTTGAATTTTCGTGTATAGAAAAAGGAAAAACAAAGACCTATGTGGTGCAAAGAACATTTAATTTAAATAAAGATGGTGATGCTTTGCAAAAAGCCCAAGTGTTTGAGGTTGTTGGAACGAGTCGCAACCAAGTGATGGAGGGTGTTAGTAGGGTAGATTTATTTTTAACGGATTTGATTGGGTTAAACCAAACGGAATTTTCGAAGTGTATAGCTCTTCCGCAAGGAGAGTTTGCTGGATTTTTGAAGGCAAAGCCAAGTGAAAGAATTTCAATAATTGGTGGCATTTTTGACTTGAATAAATATGGTGAGGCTCTTGCAGAAAAGGTGCGAGACAGGGTTTCGGTAAGGAAAAACGAACTGGTTGCAATTGAAAGTCAGATGGCTGTTTACTCGGGTGTAAATCAAGATGATATTGCAGGCTTGCAAGGTGTGTATAATCAATTAAAGGAAGAAATTGAGGCTGATGAAAAAGTGCTTGCAAGTTATGAGGCAACTGTTCGTGAAGAAGAAGATTTGGCAATTTTACAAAGCGAATATGAGAAGATTACAGGTGTTTTGTCAAAAGTATTGTCTGAGGGGGTTGAAATTGCAGATAAAAGACTTGGGGTGTCAAGGGCTAAGAAAATAAATGACGCTAGCACATTAGTTGAAACTGTAAAAGACCTTAAAGAGGCTATGGCAAATGATGAGGTAAAGATTGCTGAACTTAGAGCCATTTTAGAGGGTGAAAGGTTAAACCTTGGCGGGGTTGTAGATGAAAACAAACACAGGGTTGAGGTTTTGGAAGCAAGTATAAAAATACTTTTAGACAGACATATTGCGCTAGAAAATGCCAAGAATAACAATGAAAAATTAGATATTGTAAAAAAGTCACAAAGTGAGTTGCTTGCACGAAGCGAGGAGATTGAACTTAAAAAAGTTCAGATTGCACAAGAAAAGCACGACAAAGAAAATTTGCTTGAAACCTACAATAAAGAATACGATACAAAAAAACAAGAGGCTGATAATTTAGATTTACAATTGAGGCAATACGAAGATGTTGCGGGTTACAGGCTTTTAGAAAGTCATAAAAACTTTGTTGATGGGCATTTAAAGTTTTTAGATGTAAAAATCAATAGGGCGTTAAATTTAAAATCAAATGCAAAAGAAAAAATTGAAGAAACTCTAGAGAAGTTTGAAGACACTGAAAAAGAGCTTTATATGTTAAGGCTTGGTATTTCTCATGGGTCTCTTGAAACAAAGATTGATGATGCAACGATAAGAGATGAGTTGTATAAGAAAATGCTTTTGCTAGATAAGCTTAATGTAACAGAAGAATATATTGCGAATCTAATGGAGAAAGCAGAGGCATTAAAACTTGATACTGACAAGAGAAAGCAAATAGTTGCAGGGCTTGAAGCGGAAAAAGAAAAGAAATGTCAGACATATTTAACTCACGCAGATGAGCTTGCGTTAACAAGTGAAACATTTGATGGGATTATTAAAAACAGGCTGGAAATTGCGAATAAAAATGCAGTTGCTGATTTTGCAGAAAATTGCAAAATAGGTGATTTTTGTCCGATTTGTACATCTGAAATATTGACAAAAAATGTAATGGGCAAATTGAATTCGGTTGTAATAGAGCAGAAATATGAAAAAACAAAGGCGAATTTAGATAAATTCAATCAACGAAAGGTTGATGAGCTTTATAAGATTGCCAAGATTGAACAAAATATTGCAGACCAAATGCTAGAGATTAAACAAAATGAAAAAGAACTTGCGAGAATTGAAAAAGAAATTTTGTCTAAGTGTTCAAGATTTTTAAATAAGAAAGGTGCAAAAATTTCTGACTTAAATGTTATTCAATTGCAGGTAAAAAATGAAATTGTAGAAATTAATAAAGCACTTGCAAAAGAATCAAGGCTACTTGAAAGGATAAAGGAACTTGAAATTGATAAAATCAAATATAATACGGCTTATGTAAGTGCGGGGGATAAATGTACTGATTATACAGAAATTTTGGGCTCGCTTACTGAAAATAAAGTTCAATTGGAAAAACAAATGTTTGAAATCGTTGGTGATTCAGACATTGAAGAAAGAGAAAAAGAGCGAAAATCTTTGATTGAAAGCATAAGCAAGAAGAATGATGAAATTGAAAATCTGCACTCAAGTATTGTAGCCATACAAGATGAATTAAAGTTGTTGACTGAAAGCTATACGAAATTAGATATTGATGGTCAAAATATTCTAAAAGATTTAAAAGAATTGACAGAGGAAATAGAGGCTACAAACGAACTTGTTAAAGATTTTGGTCAGATAAAAGACTTTGATGAAGAAATATATGTAGTAAAAAATAAAATTGATGATAGCAAAAAAGAAATTGAGCATCTTAATGCTGTTTCGTTTGAATTTGCAAATAAGATTGCGGAAAGTGAAAATAAAGTGTTCAGTATGTGGCAAATAAATGAGGAGCACAAGCGATTACACGAAGAAACTGTTGCTAAGTTACTTGATAATTTATCACAAGTACAAATTTATTCTCTTGATGATTTGGATCAATATAGAATTAATGCAGATGAGATAGCAAGAATAGAAGAGTTTATTGGAAATTATGATTCGAATATTGCTATATACAATGATAGAAAACTTGAACTTGAAAACAAGATTTCTGGAAGAGTTACTAATGCAACTATAATAAAAGAAATTTACGACAAAATTGAAAACTTGCAAGCTGATATAAATAAAAAGAGAGAAGAGTTTGGAAGGATTCAAGAGATTATAACATCAAAACAAGCAACTCTTGAAACTTACAACAAATTATTGCTAGACTCTCAAAAAGTTAAAGAAAAATTATCAACAGAGACAGAATTGTCTGAGATTCTTAGAGGTAAGGCGTTACTAGAATATGTTGCAGAAGAGTTTATTGATGATATTTCATATATGGCAACAGAGAAAATTCAAGAGCTTATGGACGGTCAATATGTCTTGAAATATGAGAATAAAGAATTTTATGTTATAGATAATTTTAATGATGGAAACAAGCGAAGTGTGAATACTCTTTCTGGCGGAGAGGTGTTTGTTGTTTCTCTATCGCTTGCACTTGCAATATCAGATGCTATTATGAGTAGGTCGGATAAGAGAATAGACTTCTTTTTCCTAGATGAGGGATTTGGAACATTAGATAAAGAGTACTGTGAATATATAGTTGGTGCGTTGACAAAACTTAGTAATTCAACTATGACAATTGGATTAATTTCTCACATACCGGAGTTGCAGGAAAGGATAGAGAAAAAATTCTTAATTCAAAAAGCGACAGAAAAATCAGGCTCGAAAGTTCATTACACGGAAACATATTAAGATGTAAAAGGTGGCAATAAAATTGCCACCTTTTTTGTATGTTTAAATAAAAAATTTCGGATATAAAATATATTCAAAATATTTTTGTCCTTTTAAAGTTTTGGTAGCGAATTATGGTGGATTGGGTGTTTAACAGGCTCAATTTTGCGTCATTTTGGCAAAATTGCCTTATGACAACAGATAATTCAGTCCAGAATTTTGGTCTTTAAAGCTGTATAAATTTATAAAATAAAAATCATATAATAGATCCTAAAACCATATAATTTCATAAGATTAAATTTTCGGGGAATAGAGGTAAATGAAAAAACGATTTAGTATTTTTAAATTTATAAAAGCAATGGTATGTGTGATCGTTCTTGCGGGTGTAGTTGTTATGTCTTATGGGTGTGTGAATAAACACACTTTAAAGAAAGCCAGTAAAAATTTATCAAATTATAAGATAGAGGCATCATTATGTGAAAGTGAAAAAAAGTTAACAGGAACAGAAGTTTTGGATTATATAAACACATCAAATGATAATTTGAATTATGTGTGTTTTAATTTATACGGGACAGCGTTTTCGGAAGATGCGAAAATTTTGCCGTATACTACGCTAAATGTTAACAAGTGTTTTCCAAATGGGTTAAGTTATGGAGATATGATTATTGAGAGTGTTAGAGTCAATAATCAAAATGCAGAATTTTCCATTGTGGGAGATGATAATAATGCTTTACGAGTTGAACTCGGTTTTGATTTGTTGCCAAATGAAAGGGCGAGTATTGAAATTCAGTTCTTGCTAAAACTTGCAAACACTACTCATAGGCTTGGTTACTTTGATAACGAAATCAATTTGGGGAATTGGTATCCAATAGTTGCAGTGTATGAAAATGGCGAGTTTGATATAACGCCATATTATTCATCTGGAGACCCCTTTTATTCCGAGTGTGCAAATTATAATGTCACAATTTGTTACAACGATAATTTGATTTCATCACACACAGGAGAATTGGCTGAAAGGAATGTTGCAGATGGTGTGGTTTGTGATAAATACAGTGCGCTCGCTGTTCGAGATTTTGCACTTTGTTTGTCCTCTAACTTTGCTGTCGCGGAAGAGTCTACAAATGAGACAATGGTTAGAGTGTTTGCGGATAAAGAAGATGCTAAAATAGAATTTTACAAAGAGGTTTCAATAAAGGCGTTGAACCTGTTTAATAAAATATACGGGCAATATCCTTATTCGAAATTAGATGTCGTATTTACTAACTTTTTACACGGCGGAATGGAATACCCAAACATTGTGTATATCGCAAATAATATAGAAGATGAAAATTCAATCATTAAAGTAATTGTTCATGAAATTGCTCATCAATGGTGGTATGGGGTTATTGGAAATAATGAGATAAAAGATGCGTGGATAGATGAGTCTATGGCTGAATATAGTACTCTACTATTTTTCGAAAACTATCCAGAATATGGTATTACAAGGGAGCAAATGGTTGGTGATGCGATTCAAGACTATCTGCTATATATTGATGTCGCAAGCAGTGTTAACTTGCCAATAAATAAAAGTATGAAACTGGCTCTTAATGAATATTCAAGTGAATATGAGTATGTTTATATGGTTTATGTAAAGGGTTTAATTTTTATAGATGAATTAAGAAAATCACTTGGTGATGATGTGTTTTTTAAGGGGGTTGCAAATCTTTATGAAAATAATATGTTTGATATAGTGAATAAAGAAATTTTTATAAAAGAGTTTAGAGATGTTAGCAATCTTGATGTTGAGCATTTTGTGGAAAGTTGGCTATCCGGAACTGCAAATATAGAATAATTAACTTGCCATATTAAATCATATTTGTTATAATTTATATGGAAAATATGATACAGATAATGGTGGGAAATGCGTGTAATAAATTTAGCTAGTGGAAGCAAGGGTAATAGTACTTTAATCGAGGGTGAAAAGACTGCGATTTTAATAGATTGCGGTTTGGATTTGAAAAATATAGAAGAAAAATTGGAGTTGGTTGGTTGCAGACCGCAAAAGGTTGGTGCAATTATAATTACTCACACACACGCAGATCACATCAAATCGGTTGTTAGATTTTCTGCGAAATATGGAACTATTGTTTATGCTACAGAAAAAAATTGGATAGAGGGAAAATTACAAAAAATAACACTTGAAAGGCGTAAGTTTATACTATTTGAGGACTTTTTTATTGATGAGTTTACAATTTCACCATTTGAGGTTTCGCATGATGCAATTTCAACCATTGGTCTTTCGGTGTTTTGTAAAGGTCGAAAATTTTCAATTGCAACGGATATTGGGGTGATGACAACAGAGGTGTTGGATAGGTTGTCAGGAAGTGACCTTGTATTTATTGAATCTAATTATGATGATTATATGTTGAAGAATGGGCCATATCCAGCACAGATAAAGAAAAGAATATTTTCAAATGTTGGGCATTTATCAAATAGTGATTGTGCAAATTCAATCGTTAGACTTATAGAACGTGGCACAAAACATTTTGTTTTAATGCATATTTCGGAAAACAATAATAAATACGAACTTGCATATGG
>JAZNEY010000109.1:0-3162 GCA_045588795.1 Clostridia bacterium
TTGGCGGAGAGATAGGGATTCGAACCCCAGGAGGACTTGCACCCTCAACGGTTTTCAAGACCGCCGCTTTCGACCGCTCAGCCATCTCTCCAAAATATATGTGCGCTTAAAAGAAAAAGTTGATTTTGCCTCTTTCAATTAAGCAAAAGTAATTATACAATATAAATTTTTAAAAATCAAGAATATTTGTAAACTTTTTAGAAAAATTTTTATTTTGCGTTTGTGTGATCTGCATATTGATATTATATGATAAATCACAAAAAATAAAAAACACTCTATTTCGAGGTGAACCTCTTACAAGTTGTCTAACTTTTTGCGTGCTCATCATTTTTTTAAGTGTCTTTATTTTAAACTGATTTTTGTATCTCATTCTTATACAAACTTCGTATTATCTTAGTGTGCAAATTATTGCTCGATTATAATCCAAGGGAATTCACCTGTTTCATAAGTTCTATGACTTTTAATTTCTTCTTGCATTGCTCTTCTTGCTTCATTTGGGTAGAATAAGTACATTCTAATGTCTTTCTCATCAAATGAGGTTCTTTTTCTTAATTTCAAATCTTCAATTAATGTTGTGCTGTCTATGGAAGTGGTATTTTGTGGATTGTGTAGTTTGTAATATCCATCTTTATTCATTGCTAAATTTAATGTGAAGTCTAAAACCCATTCCGTGCCTTGATGTTCAACTTCAACCCAAGTGTGTGGGTAGGGCATTTTTTTACTTTGCGTTGTGCAATAACCACTAACAATTTTACAAGGGACTTCCAAATTTTGTACAAGGTGAATGCTGTCCCAATGGCAATAGCCCTCTCTTTGCATAGAATGCAACCTCTTTTTAGTGTCCTCATCTAGTGATGGGACAAAATCTGTAAGTTGAATAATGCGTATTGGTGTGTCGTCTCTTGCTACAAGAGAATATCCTACCTTTTTTCTCTCAAAACTCTTAATTACATATCTATCTATTGCTTTATTCAGCACATATTCGGCATTGTCATTATCATCATCTAGTGTAATAGTTGCTATTGAATTAACAAGCCAAACAGTATTCCAATCGATAGGTGTTTTTTTAAGCAACTCAAAAAATTTTATTGAAATCAATTTGCCGGCATCAAGTTTTTCAGTAAATTCATCTTCCCACTCTCCAAATCTGTCATTAAGAGCGATTAATTCGGCAAATTTATCTTCTAATTGTTGTAATCCCATAAAGTCCCCCTAAATTACTGAAAGTATAGCATATCCATTAAATTATTACAATACCCATATTGAAACTTGTCGCTAGTGATTGTGGGAATTTATCGACACTAGGAATGTCTTGACCAAACCAGTAAATTGGTGTATACTTAGAGCAATTGAAGAGGGATGGAGACGCCAAAGGGCGCTACGCTTGTAAAGAAACAAAGGAATGGAAAACTTTTGCCAGCATTAACTTACGACATAAGTCTTTCAAGGGATATGTGTGAGATGGTTGTAATTCATAATGGCAGGTCATACACGAAGTTGTTAAAGCAAGGCTTATTTCTAAAACCTTTGACAATGACATTATTAACAATCCAAGACTTCCAAAAGAGATGAAGTTGAATGAATAGGTTAGGCTCCTTGCGCAATAGGTAGTAGATGAAATGTCAAGAGAGGGTTATAGGGAGCATAAAACTAATAACGAAGAGTTTGAAAGTTAAAAATTAAGTGCTAGGTATAGGTTTTGTTTCTATACCTAGCACTTTTAATAATGTACAAATCCAACAACATTGTTGTTTGAACTCTATAAGCACAACTCAAAAGCCGTTGCTATTAAAATGAAAACACTTAATAAAGGGCTATTGTTCTGCTGGTGTTTGGCGTAGTTTCGAGAGATTCTCTTGTTGTATTTCTTTACTTACAAGAGCAGTTAAAAGTTCATAGCCTTTGTTATTCAAAAACAGTCCATCATCACTTAAATCTTCGCGAAGTCGCCCAGCAATTTTGGTCGCAAAGTGCGGGAAAGCATTTATAAATTTAATCCCGTGTTTTGCACAATAATCTGAAAGCAATGCATTCATTGTAGGGATAATTTTTTCTGTGATTGAAAAGTAAGATGGACAATCTTTATCGTATGTAATTGGCAGTAAAGATACAACATAGAGTTGTCCGTTCTTTTTTGAATCAGCCAAAATTTGATTTATTAATGTATATATATAGTTTAGGAAACAACGCATAATATCTTCTCGTGTTTCATTGATTATTTGACTCTCGGTAATATGGTTAGGAGCAGTGAGCAATAGTTGTGTTTTAATGATTTCATCAATGGTGTTTTCTGAAAAATACTCGTGGCAGTTTGATATATGACAGTCATATATAGTAGGGCAGTAAAAACTCATTGTTGCAGGCTTTTGTGATAGCGGAGTGTTGTGATACAGTCTTAACTCGCGTTGCCAAAGGTCTTGAACATATAGTGAACGACCATAATATCCGTTATAACTAAATTTTACTGCTTCAATAGCATAGTTAGGCTCGTACCTATATGATTCTTGAAGTTTTTCTGCTAATACATCTTCATCAAAAATCTTGATTTTTTTTACTTCTTTAATATTTTTGTTGCCCATTCGTAGTTCTTGTAAATTTCTATTTAAAATTGGCTCGTAGCATTTGTAGTTGTTCATAAGACAATATCTCCTTGATTTTGGTTGATTTTACAGTTGGGAAGAATCTTTGTTGCTTTTTGCACTTGATGCTTCATCAATGGCCTTTTGTGCTGTACCGTTGCCATACTCTCGGTCGTAAAGCCATTCTTCAAAACCTTTATTTCCAGATAGGTCAACCTTTAAGCATCTGCCTTTTACATAATCAAGGCGAGTGGTTTGTGCAACAATCTTTTCTGCTTCCTCAACAGTCATATTTCCTGGAACAAATGTGAAAATTCCAAGGCCTCTTGGAAGAGCGTGGTTATACAGAGTGGCTAAAACCTCTGCTTTCGTTAAATCTCCATAATTTACCATTGTGTAATCCCCCTAATCAAATATGAATTATTTATACCATAAACTACAAAATCTGTCAATATTGGTAAGTGTGCAAGGTTTTTGTTTTTAGTTGATTATTTCAGAAAATATGTCAAATTTATCTATATTTTATTGCAAGACAACAAATCTGTGTTATAATTGATTTAGGAATTTTAATAGGAGAAACACA
>JAZNEY010000110.1:0-3674 GCA_045588795.1 Clostridia bacterium
GCATAAAAGAAGTACTTGAACAACACGGTTATACTATTGACCACTATATTACAGATGGAGAAAAGGACTATACTCCATCACTTTCTATAAGATATGAATCAAGTAGTGAGGAAGATGCTGTTGCAATTAAGCAAGAAATTATGCAAAAATTCAGCATTGATGAAAAAAATAATCTGATAACAGTTGATAAAGTATCAACTTCCTATCAATCACAAAAAACAATTAACTTTTTAATTCCAGTTTCAATTGTTTTGGTTTTGATGTTCTTATATGGACTAGTTAGAAAGAATTTGCTTTTTGGCGTTGCAGAAGTAATTAGTTATGTATGTACTCTTGTACTAGGGTTATCGTTCTACGCTATTACAAGAGCAACAATATCAACAGTATCGCTTACAATGTTGTTTCTATCAGCATTAATTTCTTCTGTGTTATTTACTTATTATGCAAATGTTGCATATTCAAAACAAGCATCTGTTTATGCTCAAAACAAAGGATTAAGTGAATTGTTTGGCGAGGCTGTTAGTGCATCTAAGTTAATACTTGGAATTCCTGCAATTTTATTATTTGCTCTATTTGTAGGCCTATTATTTACATCTAACTACGCACTATTAAATATTGGTATTGCTGGAATGGTTTGTGTTGTAGTAATTGCATTTGTATCAATTTTCCTAACTGGAGCTTATTTTGCATTAGTTGCAAATGTAAAAGTAAAGAAAGCCAAAAAAGTTATGTCAAGAAACAACAACACACCAAGTGAAAAAGAAGAAATTTAATATATTAATCAAATTGGTTTAATTTATGGAACAAAAGATATTGTATGAGGACAAGATTATTGACATATTAAAGAAGAGGGGGATTTCTTCGCAAGAAGAAATTCACCGTTTCTTGTACCCATCAATTAAAGATTTCCACAATCCACTACTATTGTGTGGAATGAATAATGCAATTGAAAGAATAAATTCTGCAATTGATGAAAAACAAACCGTTTTGATTTATGGAGACTATGATACTGACGGAATTTGTTCCGTCAGTATGCTTTATTTATACCTAAAATCAAGAGGTATTGAGCCAATTGCGTTTATTCCAAACAGGCATACAGATGGTTATGGATTAAGCGAAGAGACTATTGACTTAATTGTAAACACATATTTCCCAGACCTTTTGATAACAGTTGACACGGGTATATCATCATATAATGAAATAGAGACATTGAAAGATTGCGGAATAGATGTAATTGTAACAGACCACCACGAGCCACCCGAATTAATTCCAGAGTGTATAGTAATTGACCCTAAAATATCAAATCAAGAATATCCATTTAAAGGGTTAAGTGGCGCTGGGGTTGTATTCAAACTAATACAGGCATTAAGTGGCTTAGATGAGGCATTAAAATATGTAGATATTTGTGCAATTTCAACAATTGGTGATATTGTTCCGCTTATTGACGAGAACAGAATTATTACAAAACTTGGCTTAGAAAAGATAAATGAAAAAGATTGTAGACCATCAATTAAGCACTTAAAAGAATTTTTGAAAGTTGATAGTTTTTCTTCGACAGATATCACTTTCAAAGTAGTTCCAAGACTGAATGCAAGTGGAAGAATGGATAGTGCGTTCAAGGGTTTTGAATTTATGATAAGTGAGGACCCTAATGAGATAAAAGAAAAGTTTGATGAGATTGAAGCTGATAACAACGAGAGATTAAAACAATCACAGGAAATTCAAATTGAAGTAAATAATGAACTTAAAAATTTGGATTTCAACAAAGAACCAGCCATATTTATTCGAAACGATAATATCAATCTTGGATTAATTGGAATACTCGCATCAAAACTTTGTAATCAATTTAATCGGCCAGTATTTATTTTTAGTTGCAGTGAAGATGGCAATTTAAAAGCATCAATAAGAAGTATAGATGGAATAAATATATTTGAGATTTTAGATAAATACCGTGATATGCTTGTTGATGTTGGTGGTCATAGCCTTGCTGGTGGGCTTACAATAACGCAAGAAAATTATGCAGAGTTTAGAACTGTAATGCAGAGAGAAATATGCGAGCTTTTCAATAGGCTGGAAAAGAAAGATGCGATAGAGTACGACATTGAAATTCAAGAAAGTGATATTTGTATGGACTTTATTGAGGCTCTTGAAAGGCTTGAACCATTTGGATTTCAAAACCCAAAGCCAGTATTTCTTTTAAACGGTGAAAAATTCTTTTACTATGAAACGAAAAGTTTCAAGCATTTTAAAATAGTAAGTCCTGCAAGAAAAGAGGTAATGTCTTTCTTTGGAGTTAAATATTGCCCATATTTTAAAATGAAAGGGAAGAAGTCATTGTATTTAACTCTGGAAAAGGATACATTTTTTAAAACTCCAAAAGTTAAAGCAATGCTAAAAAGTATGACTGCCGAAATTGGTGAGATTTACAAAGCAAAAGAATATGCAACTGTGAAATCACTATATAGGCAATACCTTTCACTATATTCATCAGAAAAGAACAACAATGTTACATTTTACAATAACAACCAAGAGGTTGAGGGCTTAATAAGGGCTAGGTCTGGAAGTTTGATTGTTACAGATGAGTTCCGATTAGCACAAAGTATTGCAAAAAAGTATAACCTAAAAATAGATGTTTCACCAATTGCAGATGGTCAAACAATGGTTTTATATAATCCTCTTCAATGCACAGATTATAACGGTTTGGTTCAATATTCAAATATAATATTTTTAGATGGATATAAATTTAAAAGTGAATTTGAATATATAACAGCGAATGTGTTTGTGAAGAATAATGAAATTAAAACGTCAAACATTGATTGTTCAAGGGAAACTTTTGCAAATTACTATAAACTACTTATGTCAAAACTGCCAACTGGAGGAAATGACATAATTGAAGTTGCAGAATTAGTTTGTGGTAAAAGTGATTATTCAGTTGCGCAGATGGCATTTACAATGCTTGTTTGTGCAGAACTTGAATTTATTGATGCGAAAATAGCAGATAGTTTTGAGCTCGTGCATAGAGAAAAACAAGAAAAGAAAGATTTATCAACTTCATTGTTATTAAGAACAATTAACTATAACAAGTAAAGGAGGTGTTTTCTTTGGTTTTACAAGAAATAGAAGAATTTAAAAATCTAATAAAAACTAAATTTAAGCCAGCCTCACAAGAAAGGATAATAAAGGCGTTGCTTTATGCTGAGTCCAAACATTCTAGTCAAAAGCGTGAAAGTGGCGTTCCATATATTTTGCATCCAGTTGCTGTTGCAACTATACTATTTCAATTTGGCTTAGATGAAGATGCAATTAGTGCTGCGCTTTTGCATGATGTTATAGAAGATTGTGATGTATCTGAAGCTGAACTTCGAAATGAGTTTGGTAAAAGTGTTGCAGACCTTGTAAGTGGTGTGTCAAGAGTTAAAACCCTAAGATATAAGAGTAGCGCAAATGAAAACAACGAATCTCTCAGAAAAATGTTTATTGCTATGGCAAAAGATATTCGTGTAATACTCATAAAACTTGCAGACAGATTACACAACATGAGGACACTGGAATTTGTTTCAAAAGAGCACCAAACAAGAAAATCTTTAGATACAAGAGATGTGTATATTCCAATTGCTGAAAGGCTTGGACTTAGCACAATTAAAGGTGAACTTGAGGACTTATGTTTTAAATAT
>JAZNEY010000111.1:0-2184 GCA_045588795.1 Clostridia bacterium
GATTTTTTCTAAATTTTCCACTTGGCTTGCTATAAGTGTATCACTCTCATCTTCTACAACAATAGACTGACCGCTGTTTATGGCAAGTTTTTCTATTGATTCAATAAGATATGTTGCAAACAAAAATGCCATTATTGCAGAAAATGCAAATTTGATAAATTTTGAGACTCTCATATCTGTACAAAACAACTCAAATATTACTAGTAAAATTATAATTGAAACTATTAACCCTAAAAACTCTTTCAATACATCACACCATATTAGCTGTCATAATTATCAGCAAAAATAATATAAAGCACATCATAAACACAGAAAATATTACAGCAAAAACAAAATTAAAAATCTTGGTAACCCCTGTCAAAAGCCTACTAATTTTTCCAGCGCCAACCATATCTGTAAGTGCTCCTGCAAGTTTAAAAGTTAAATTTAATACAACCAATTTTAAAAGTGGCGTTAATACAACAGAGATTAAAACTATTATACCAATAATTCCAATGCTGTTTTTAATAAGCACACTTCCACCACGAAACACCTCAAAACCCTCTGATAAATATCCACCAACAACAGGGATATAACTTCTTATGGCGTACTTTGCAGTTCTTATAGAAAGCCCATCATAACTTCCAGCAGTTATGCCTTTTATAGACAAATATCCCACGAAGATTGTAAACACAATGCTTATTATCCACTTTAAAAGTGATGAACAAAACTCATTTATTTTGCCTAATTGAAACTGATTCAATAAACTTCCAAGTATTGTAATTACAAACATAAAAGTTATTATTTCAAAAAGAATGGTTGCAAAAATCGTTGTAATCACAGATGTTAAAACACTAACTGCTGGTTGATATATAGCACTTGAACTAACCGCACCAAGAGAAATCATTATTGCAAACAAAATTGGAGAAATTACTTCTACAACAGATGATATATTTAAAAGCGTTGTTGATGCTTCTTTTATTACTTGTACCACACTCACGCTTATTATTGTTGCAACAAAAACAACAAATACAAATGACACTGAAGAAGAGAAAGTTGAATTACCTTTTGAAAAAGCCAAGTTTTCAATAAGCGCCGATAAAAATCCTATTATCAAAATTAATAGTAAAATTTTATAATTTGAACGCAAAATTTCAATTATGTTATCTATAAAAACAGAAAAAATTGCGTCAAATGTTAGGGTGTTCTCTCCATTTAAAATTTCAGACAACTTTTCTTGAAAAGTTTTTTCTTCTGCCCCGACAAATTGCCCATAGATATTCTCAACTTCACCAAGTTCTAGGGATTCAAGTTGCAATTCAATGGTATCTTCAAGTTCACTTTCTAGCTCTTCTTGGCTTGTCGTTGTTGCATAAACAGGTATTATATTTGTAGTTTTATAAAAAGAAAAGATTAATAAAAGCAACAGACAAAAAATAACTAAACATTTTTTCATACTAATTCTATAACCAAATCAAATAAATCAAATAGATATGGAAAACAAATGGTAGCAATTATAATTTTACCTGCAAATGTTATTTTGTGTGCAATTGAAACAAGACCGCCCTCTTCTGCAATGTCTGAGGCAAACTCAATTAAATACCCAACCCCGATAATTTTTAAAGCACTTACAATTAAACCACTAGGAACAGATAGCTTATTCAAAAAATTATTAATATTTTCTATCAATGAGCCAAATTTGCTTATTACTAAAAACGAAATAATGACACAAGTTGCCATTGACACAAATATTGCAATTGATGGTTTTATCTCTTTAAGAATAAGAGTAGCACAAACACCTAGAATTCCTATCCCAATTATTGTAAATATCATCTACCCCAGCCCAAACAAATTTTTTATACTTGTGAAAAGTTCAGAAACCATATCAACCACCATAACTAAAACTATCACCACCCCAGCAAGAGTTGATAGCGTTGCAATTTCACTTTTACCGGCTTGACCAAGAATTTGACTTATAACAGCCGTCAATAAACCGATTGCACCTATTTTAAATATTATTTCAACACCCATTTTTTCCCCCTTAAACTAAAATCAATGCAACCAAACAGCCAAAAATTACAGATAATTTTACCGACATTCCACCATACTTTTTTAAAAGGTCTAAACACAAATGCAACTTCTCTTCTAGTTTTATTCTCTCTCCCTTTAATATTGCAATTTGATTTTCAAGATCTGTCAGCCCTA
>JAZNEY010000112.1:0-3111 GCA_045588795.1 Clostridia bacterium
AAAATTATAACTATGCAATAAAAGCAGTTGTCTATAAATTTTGCAAATGCGGTTTTATTTTCCATATCATTTTGTTACCTCTTTATTTTAATTTTTGGCATAAACTCTATAATTTAACCAAGAAAATAAAAGGTTTTTTAAAAGCCTAAAATTCTTTGATTTTTAAATAGCTATTTGTTATACTATTATTAAATTAATTTTAGTGAGGCGGGAAGTCTTATGAATATTGTTGAAATTATTGAAGCAAAAAGAGATGGAAAGGAGTTGACTCGGGAACAGATTCAATTCTTTATTGATGGAGTTATGAAAAACTCATTTGATGGGGCGCAGGTGGGTGCACTTTTGATGGCAATTACAAACAGAGGTATGAGTTCATCTGAGGCCTATCATTATGCTCTTGCTCTAAGTGAAAGTGGCGACCAGTTTAATGTTTCTGATAGGTTTGAAAATTGTGTGGATAAGCACTCAACGGGTGGAGTGAGTGATGCTTGCACTCTTGTTGTTTTGCCTGTCCTTGCAAGTCTTGGATTTAAAGTTGCAAAATATAGCACAAAGAATGTTGGTGCATCATTTGGTACTCTTGACAGGCTTAGTGTTTTTGATGGGTACAAGCCTACGATTGATTATGATAAATTTTATGAAACTCTTGATGATGTTGGAATTTCTGTTATTGGTGGTTGTAATTCTGTAATTCCAGCAGACCAAAAACTTTATAGAATTAGAGAGATTTCGGGAACTGTTCCAAGTATTCCGTTGGTTGCGTGCTCTATCATGGCAAAGAAAATTGCAATGGGAGCTAAAACTGTTGTACTTGATGTTAAATGTGGTGAGGGGTCGCTTTTAAAAAATGTTCAGCAAGCAGAAAGACTTGCAAAACTTATGGTTAATATTGGAAAGATGGCTGGTATAAAAACAACAGCAATTCTTTCAAATCTTGACCAGCCTTTGGGTCGTGCTATTGGTCCAAAACTTGAAGTTATGGAAGCACTTAAAATGCTTTCAGGTAGATTTATTGAATATTACGATAGTGATATTTATAACCTTTGCAAAGAAATGGTTGTACATCTTTTGATGAGTTCTGGAAAAGAACAATCAAGGGCTACTGCTGGCGAAAAGTTTGATAAAGTAATTGCAAGTGGTAGAGGTCTTGTTAGACTGCGTGAAATGGTTAAAGCACACGGCGGAGATGTTTCTGCTTTTGATAATTTTGACTCTTTAATTCCAGAGGCGAATACTATCTATGTAGTTGCAGACAAAAGGGGCTATGTGTACAATGTTGATACAAAGGGAATGTATCAAGCAATTAATATAATCGGTGCTAACGGGCTTGGACAAATAAATAAGAATGTTGGTGTTGAGGTTATGGCAAGAGAGGGTGATAAAATTAGAATGGGTGATAAACTTGCTAAAATTTATTATTCCATTAGCGACCCAAGTTTTGCCTCTGCAGTTAGTTGTATTAGAAAATGTTTTAACATTTCAAAGCAAAAACCAGAAAAGTCATCTCTTGTGTATAAAATAATTTATTAGGAGTAGGCAAATACAAGAATGTTTGGTCAAAAAAGTCAAAATGTTGGTGGCATAAATATTGATGACAAAAATATCAACAAGATTGTTGATTATACTTTACTGTCGCCAGCGTCTACCGCAAAAGACCTTGAAAAGTTTTTGTGTACTGCTCATAAGAATAAATACTATGCTGTTTGTGTAAACCCAATTAATGTTGCCTACGCAAAAAAATATATTGACTATAAATTCAAAGGCGGTTTAAAAGTTGCAAGCGTGGTCGGGTTTCCTTTGGGTGAAAATATGACAGATACAAAAGTATTTGAAATCAAGCAGGCAATAAAAGATGGTGCTGATGAAATTGATGTTGTTGCTCCTATTTCAAGAATTTTGAGCGGTGATTGGAATTATGTGAAATACGAAATTTCAAGAATTGCAAGAGCCTCTAAAAAGGTTGTTGTAAAAGTGATAATTGAAACAGCACTTTTATCAAAACAAGAAATTATAAAAATTTCAAGTCTTTGTGCAAAGTATAAGATTGACTATATAAAAACCAGTACCGGTTTTGCTGATGGCGGTGCGACTCCTGAGGTCGTTGAAATCATAAAATCTGCTGTTAAAAACAAATGTGGAATCAAGGCTTCTGGTGGAATACAAACAAGAGTGCAAGCGGTCAACTTGGTTCGTGCTGGTGCAACAAGAATTGGAACAAGTCGGGAATTGTAGTGGTTATGGAAAAGATGATAGGAAGGGAATTTATTTCAAATTCAACAGATGAAACAAAAAAACTTGCAAAAGAACTTGCGAGGAAATTGCCTGCTGGAACGATTGTTTTGCTTTCTGGCGACCTCGGTGCTGGGAAAACGGTTTTTGCAAAAGGTTTTGCAGAGGGGCTGGGAATTAATGATGATATAACTAGCCCGACATTTACTATTATGAATAGTTATGATGGAAAATTAAATCATTTTGATTTGTACAGACTCAACTCGGTTGATGAACTTTTGGCTGTTGGAGCAGAAGAAGAGTTGTATGGGGAAAAGATTTCGCTTGTTGAGTGGCCGGAGGTTGTAGGGTTTGATTTTTTTGCGAGTGAAACTATTATAGTTGAAATACTAAAGTTAAATGAAAATAAAAGAAAAATTTCTATTAGGTATAATGACTAAGTTGGGGAGAATATGTTATGGCGGGAATAATTGCTTTTGATTGCTCTGGGAAAGATATATTTGTTTCTTACTCAGATGGGGAAGATTTGTTTAATAAAGTAGTTTTTAAAGATTCAAGTGGAACGGAATGTTTGATGGTTGCATTAGATAAATGTCTTAAAAAATCGAAAGTAAAACTCGAAGAAATTGATTGCATTGGTGTCTGTGTTGGGCCAGGCTCGTGGACTGGGTGCAGAGTTGCAGTTTCTACTCTTAGTGGGTTGGTTTCGGGTCTTTCGAAAATGCCAAAGTTGTTTACATTCGACACATTTGATACATTTGCATATAATGAAGAGAGGACAAAAGAAGATAAAAACTTACCGGTGGTTTTTATTCTTCCGGCATATGGGCAAAATGTATATGTTAAGCAAGTTTCTGGTTTTGAAAGTGGTTTAAAGATTGA
>JAZNEY010000113.1:0-6074 GCA_045588795.1 Clostridia bacterium
TTGGTCCATTTTTTATTTTCCCCCTCATTTTAGTATTTTGTTATTGGCAAACTTTCATCATCTTCGCCTTTTGTTATGTATTTTATTTCAACAAAATATCTTACCTCGTTTGAAACAACAACTTCTACCCTATCTCCAACCTTGTGATCCATAATAGCCTTCCCCAAAGGACATTCTTTGCTTATAATGTTCTCTTTTGGATTTCTTCTAAGTGTAGTTGAAATCGTGTATTCAATTGTCTCATCATCTTCCTCAAAATACAAGCCTACTTTATCGAAAATTCCAATCCTATCTTTATCTGGATTGGTTGTTATAATCTTAGCGGTTCTTATCATTCTTTGCAAATATCTTATTCTGCTCTCATTTTTATTCTTTTCCCTTTTTGCAATATGATACTCTGCATTTTCACTAAGGTCGCCCAGTTCTCTTGCATCTTTTAAATTTGCTATGAGCTCAGGCCTTAGTGTCATTATCCTATATTCAATTTCTTCTTCCATTTTTCTAATGTCTACTTCGGTCAATTCGTTGAACATATTAGTTTTCGCCTCTCCTTCTATTTCTCTCGCTAAGTATAACACAACTTTTTTGAATTGTAACTATATTTGTATAAATTTATCTAAAAAGCAGATAACTATTCTATAAAAACAAGGAGGAATTAAATTTTGGAAGAAAAAACTCAGAATCAATTAACGCAACGAGAAACAAATACAAGGTTTGGAATCATTGACCCATTCCTTGAAAACATTTTTGGTTTTCCATTTGGCTCATCTTCAAAAAACAACAATCTTCAAAACATAATGAACACAGATATAAGAGAAAGCAACAAGTCTTATATCCTTGACATTGACCTGCCGGGATTTTCAAAAAAAGATGTTAACCTTACTCTTGATGATGGATATTTGACAATATCTGCAAAACAGGAATATTGTGAGAGTAAAGACAAAAACAACTATCTTAGAAGAGAAAGATGTATAGGCTCTTGCAAAAGAAGTTTTTATGTTGGGGATATTTCAAGAGAAGATGTTGATGCAAAACTTGAGAATGGAATTTTGTCAATCACAATACCAAAACTAAAAGCAAAATCGAACACCACTAGCATTGAAATTAGGTAAAAACAAAATCCTTGAGGCAAAAGCCCCAAGGATTTTTCTTATTCGAGATTTTGAAATTTTTTAACTCCAACAGTGAAAAGTAAAACAATTGATACAATTGTTAAAAGAAGAATTATTGCAGAGCTTATACCGAACAATAAAAGTATTGATGCCTCTTCAAGCAAATAATACAATAGCAACGGAATAAGTGAGATAAACATTCCCCCAAACATAGCGATTAAAACAGCCATACTTTGTTTTACTACTTTTGTCTCATCATCCCATTCAAGCATAGGGAGCCATAAGTTAATGAGTACCCCCATAAAGGACATACATATACACACAAGTGTTGGCAATATTGTAACAACAATGTAATCAACTATCTTAAAGTCAAAATTAATACCCACAATGACTACTGAAATCAACAAGAATGGAATAACTATAACCATTTGAAGTAGTGCTTTTGCAAGAAATAGTGTCTTTTCATTTGTTGGTGTACTCTTTAAAAGCCATAAACTTTTTCCCTCAAGAGAAATTGTGCAAGCTGAAATTACAGTCATAGATGCAAAAAAACCAAACAAAAGTGCAAACAAGCCCGAAACAAGGTTTGTCGGTATTAAACTCATAACAAATCCAAGCCCCGAAATATCTCCGGTAGTAACCATCATTATTGCAAAGCCTACCATCAAAATAGGCCCCATTATTGTATTCGCTACGAACGCTGGTGTTGTTGCATAGGAGTTTAGCTCCTTTACAAACACAGACTTAAATAAGCCATTGGACTCGTTGAATTTTAGCTCGGCGCTTGTTGACCTGTATCCAACAGATTGCTTACCATAATTCACACCGTAGAGTATTGCACCAATAATAAATGGGACTAAAACCAGCAATGAAACTATCGTAACATTTAAAAAACTTGGCTCCATTAAAAATTTGAGCAATAGGTTAGTTATTGGTCTGTCTGCAAAAAAGTCCTCCATTGTTGAAGCCTCTACTAAACCATAACTTGATGTTTTAATAATAAGCAAACCGTAAACTACTACAAATAGTAAAACAGAAATCAAAGATTTTATCAAACTTGCACATCTATATTTATTGAAAAGTTTTGAGATGAAAAACCCTAAGCAGTTTGAAATGCCAACACTCAAAAGTGGTAACATAAACAAAAGTACGAGCCCCAGTATCAAAAATCTTACAGAAAATTCAACTTGTATAAGATAAATAATAACGAATGGGAGCAACATCAGCGCAACAAATGCGAAATCAAATAAATATCTGTTTATTAGTTTTGAAAGAACTATGTCTCTCTTCTTAATTGGTGAAGATAACAATAGCCACTCATCATTCGACCTTGTATTAACCGTTATTCTCATCACACCAATTGTTGCAACAACTGTAACAACCAATGTTAATGAGTGGAACACTATCATTTTCGCAAGACCCAATGGCACAAATTCTTCAAACATTATCCACGCTTGAAAAATCATTGATGCACACACTGAAACCATAAGAACTGTTAACAATAGTCCCGAAGCCATAGTTGAAGTTCTTTTTTTCTTGCCCTGCATTTTTCCAAGCATAATGTTAAAATCTTTCTTTAATAATATCCATAAATTACTCATCAGCAGAATCCAAGAAAACCTTTTCTAGGCTTTCATCCTTTTTAATATCATTCATTGTGCCACAAGCAATTATCTCACCTTTTTTAATTATAGCTACCTTGTTGCAAAGTTTTTCAGCAACTTCAAGCACGTGGGTTGAAAAGAATATTGCTCCCCCACCCTCAACAAAATCTTTCATTATCTTCTTTACGGTAAATGAAGCCTTTGGGTCAAGACCAACAAATGGCTCATCCATTATTAAAATTTTAGGCTCGTGAACAAAAGCAGAAATTAAAACCAACTTTTGCTTCATTCCGTGAGAGTAACTCGAAATAGGGTTATTTAAATCATTTTCAAGTTCTAGTGCCTTTGCGTATTTCTCTGTCAATTCCTTTCTTTTAAACTTTGAAACCCTGTAAATATCCGCAACAAAATTAATGTATTGAATACCCGTTAATGCATTATAAATGTCAGGGTTATCTGGAACATATGCTATTTGCTTTTTGCACTCCAATGGGTTTTTCATAACTGATACACCATCAACAAAAATATCACCCTCTGTGCAATCATGTATGCCGACAATACTCTTGATAAGTGTTGTCTTTCCCGCTCCATTGTGTCCAATAAATGCAAAAATATCTCCACTTTCAATATTTAGATTTATATTCTTTGCTCCAACTTTTCCGTTGGAATAGGTTTTTCCGTAGTTTTTCACTTCTAGCAAAGCCATACAATACCCCCTTCTAAAAAACTTTATAATTTCGTTACCATTATAAATCACAAAATATTTTTAAGTCAAGGGAATAGCTCTCAAATTTGCATTTACGAATTTTTGTAGAGTTAGTTCGACAAGTAAAGCCAATAAAAACTCAATTGTAATAGTCGCATATTATGTTAAATAAGACATAAAAAAACGAAAGAGTTGGGGTTTCCCAACTCTTTTCTGCTTTATTATTTTTTAAAGTTAGAAATCAAACTTTGCCAAAACTTTTCATTGTATCAATAACATCTTCAACTCTGATGTCTTTAATGCATTTAAATTTTTCCTGCGATGAACATAGCCACTTACACCCGAAACAATCCATTTTTTTTTCAACACTTGTTAGTCTTGTAGTATTACCGTTTTGATCAACATAAGGAAAAAACCTATGATTAAATCCACCACCAAGCAATACCACACCTTTTGCACCAGTACTTGCAATAATATGTGCAGGCCCAGAATCGTTTGCAATAGCAAAATCACAGTTTCCCAACAAATTAATTAACCCTGCTAGGGTTGTCTTTCCGCAAACATTGATAAGCCTTTCACTATTAATTTCTTCTTGTATTTTATTGTAATAAACACTCTCCCTTTCGCTACCACACACAATAATATCTTTGTCTGTTGTATTTAAAATCTCTTTTGCCACTTGGACCCATTTACTTATAGGCCAAATTCTATATTCAAGTGAAGCCCCCACAGCAAATACAATATATGGTTTTTCTCTTACACATTGACAATCCACAAATTTCTTTAAATATGACAAGTCAATTTCAACATCATAACCAACTGTTCTTAAAAAGTTGTATATGTTTACACTTTCATGATTATCGCCATCCACATCAATTAGTTTTGTATAATATTTATCAATGTCATTTGGCTTGAGCATATTAATAGCGTCACCCTTTATGCCAATCTTTTCTTTTGCCGAGATGTTGCAAGCAATATAACCATTCTTGATTGTTGCTCGTGAATAATTAATGTCTAATAACCTTTTAAATCTATAGGACTTTAGTAATTTACAAAATTCAAACCATTCTTTAGTGTATTTTTCAACATGGTCAAAAACACACACATTTACTGCACAGGCATAATCTTTAAACAATTGAACTAAGCCCCTATTGCAAAACACAACCACATTATCTTTTCCGTGTACATCCATCAATTGCTTAATAAACGGCAACGCAATTACGCCATCACCCAAACCACCAAACATTACAATAGCAAGGTCTTTCTCTTCCACCTCTCCATTGTGCTTGTAGAAAAGTTTAAACTTCACCAGCCTTAAAAATTTTCTTACTTTTTTCAATATATTTTTCAAACTTTCTATCCCCTCTCGCTTAGTATGTCTATAATTCTGTCAATTGTTTTATAACCATTACAGGTTGTATGAATTAAAAATGGTTTGATGCTTGGATATTCTTTTGATATTTCCAAATCCCTAATTCTATCGCCAATCACAAAAGAATTGTTTGTATCCACCCTATACTTTTTTATTGCTTTATGAAACAAGCCTGTCTTAGGCTTCCTGCAATCACAATCCTTTTTATACTTTTCTACAACTCCATCAATATGATGCGGGCAAAAAAGGACTTTCACTTTCTTAATTCCAAACTTCCTCATCTCTGTTAAGTAGTGTTTTGTTAATTTTTTATACTCCTTAACACTATAATAGCCTCTTGCAATACCCGACTGATTAGTAATAATTACAATTTGATAACCACAATCATATAGGGTTTTTAAATCATCTAAAACGTAATCTATAAACTGAAAATCTTCCTTTTTACAAACATACCCAGTATCAACATTTATAACACCATCTCTATCAAGAAAAACTGTTTTTTTCATTATTCACCAAACAATTCATTTTCTATAATTTCACATAATATATGAATTATCAAAATATGTACTTCTTGAATTCTTGCGGTTGGTCCCTGTGGACAAATGTACTTATCACTTAAATCCTTGCAAACCCCACCGCTTTTACCCAGAAAACCTATTGTCGACAGACCTTGAGCTTTTGCCATTTCCATCGCCTTTGCAATATTCTTACTGTTTCCACTTGTCGTAATTCCAACAAAAACATCTCCTGGATTGCCCAGCGCCTCAACCTGTCTTGAAAATGCATCATCATATGAATAGTCATTAGAGATACAAGTTAAATTTGATGAGTTTGCTGTTAATGCCACAGCAGGAAGAGCCCTTCTTTCCTTTAAAAATCTTCCAACCAATTCAGCAACAAAGTGCTGTGAATCAGATGCACTGCCACCATTGCCCGCAACAAGAACTTTTCCACCATTTTGATAACAATTTACTATCATTCTTGCAATTGCTTCAACATTTTGCAGTTCCTGTTCATTCTCTAAAAAATTCTTTTTTGTCTCTATGCTCTCTTGAATCCTAGTTTTAATTGTTTCTACCATTTGTTATACTCCTCCTTTTGATTTATTTATTATGTTCGTACTTGATAGACCTTTAATAAATGGTGCTAAAACAACTTTTCCACCACTTCCCTCTACAATATCTCTGCCTACAATAAATTTATCTTTGTAATCTTCTGATTTTACCAAAACATTTGGAATAATGACTTTTATTAAATCATATGGGGTTTCTTCACTAAAC
>JAZNEY010000114.1:0-2415 GCA_045588795.1 Clostridia bacterium
AAGAACATTTACTAAAAAAACAAACCCATCTTACGACTTTTGTGACACTAAATTATTCCTAGCGTACAGAAATGGTGAGATTGTTGGAAGAATCGCTGGTCTTATTAACCACGCATACAACAAAAAGTGGAATAAAAAAGCAATAAGATTCACAAGATTTGATTTCATTGATGACTACGCTGTTTCCTCTGCTCTATTTAATGAAGTTGTTAAATGGGGCAAAGAAAATGGACTAAATGAAATTATGGGACCAATAGGCTTTACAGACTTTGACCACGAGGGTATGCTTGTTGAGGGCTTTGACCAATTCAATATGTCAATTACATTCTACAATCACCCATACTACCTTACCCACCTTGAAAAATTGGGTCTTAATAAAGATATTGACTGGGTTGAATACAAATTAACTGTTCCAGCAGAAATAAATCCGAAATTTGAAAAAATTGCAAAATTTGTTACTGAACGCTCAAAAGTTAGACTTGTAACTTATACAGATAGAAAGATTTTGATAAAAGAGGCCTATGAGGCTTTAAAACTTATTGATGTGGCTTTCTCAAAACTTTATGGCACAGTTCCGCTTACAGACAGAGTTATTGATGATGCAATAAAGAATAATATTTCTCTTGTAAACCTTGATTATGTTTGTTCAATTAAAGATGAAAATAATGAAATTGTTGGCTTTGCCCTTATGGTTCCATCAATTGCAAAAGCCCTAAAAAAATCTAATGGAAAACTTTTCCCATTTGGAGTGTTTAGGCTGTTAAAAGCACTTTCAAGCAAAAACGACACACTTGAAATGTATTTTGTTGGCGTAAAGCCTGAACTTCAAAAATCTGGTGTTGCAGGAATCTTAATTAACCATATGCTCAAAGTTTGTATCAAAAACGGTGTAAAATATTGTGAAACAGGTCCGGAACTCGAAACCAACGAAGCAGTTCAAAGTATGTGGAAAAGTTTTGATGCAGTCAATCATAAACGCAGAAGATGCTTCATTAAAAAAATATAGGATAAACTTATGAAAGAATTTTTAAGAGCAGTAAAATTTACAATAATATCAATAAGTGCAGGACTTGTTCAAATTGGACTCTTTGCATTATTTAACGAAGTTTTTAAATGGAACTATTGGCTTGCCTATTTACTAAGCCTATTAGCCTCAATTATTTGGAATTTTACAATAAACAGAAAAGTTACATTCAAATCATCAAACAATGTAAAACTTTCAATGCTTTTAGTCCTTGCCTTTTATGCAGTATTCACCCCACTTTCAACTTGGCTTGGACAAATTGCCGAAAATAATAATGTAAACGAATACCTTATTCTTGCAATTACTATGATATCGAACTTTGTCCTTGAATTTTTGTACACAAGATATGTTGTTTACAGGAACTCTTGCGACACGGCAGTTAAATAACATTGCAAGAGCAATAAGTTTTAAAATATTTTTTCACACAGAACCCCCATTGACATTTCGCCAATGGGGGTTCTGTAATAAAAATATAACTTTTCAATCACAAATAATTTAATATATCGACAAATTTTGTATAACCAGCACTTTCATTAAAATGTCCTGCACTATCATAAATAACTTCTTTTGCATCTAATGATTTTGCAAAATCTTTTAAATCTTCTAATTTGATATATGGATCATTTTTAGAATAAAAACAAATGCGTTCCTTACATAAATTTTTAAATTGTGAAACATCATCAACAAACATAAATTTGTTTATATTGTCAAATTCTGGAACACCCACTCTAAAATTATTTGCACCACTAACAGACACTAATTTGCCAATTTTTACATTGTTTTTTATACAATACTTTATGAGAAATATAGGAGCGCTTGAATGACAAACAAACACACTATCCTCATTTATATTCGCTTTTGCTTGATTTAAAACCTTTGACCAATTTTCAAAATTGTGCCCCTCTGGCGTAGGATAATTAAAATTGTAAACAACAAAGCCTCTTCCCGTTAATTCATTTTCAAGCCACTCAAACCAATTTTCTTTATTGTTGCCGAATGTTCCGTGAATAATAAAATAATTTTTCATTTTTTTCCTTTGATTTTCCCTATAATAAACTTAATGTGGACAAAATAACATTTTTTATCTTAAAACAATCCATCTATTTTTCCATTTTTATCAATTGTCATTCCAAGTGCTGCAGGCGATTTGCTTAGTGCAGGCATCAATAATATTGAACCACATATCACAACCAAAAATCCCGCACCTGTTCTAATCTCAATATCCTTAACTTCTACTTTAAACTCTTTCGGAGCACCCATTAGGTCCTTATCCGCAGATAAACTAAATTGTGTTTTTGCCATAATAACTGGTAAATTTTCAAGCCCCTCAGCCTTTATCGTTGCAAGAGCCTTTTGTGCTTTCTCTGTAAACGTCACAGAACTTCCACCAT
>JAZNEY010000115.1:0-26104 GCA_045588795.1 Clostridia bacterium
TAATTTCTTACAAAACAAAATAAAAGGCTCAAACAGAATTTCCTGTCTAAGCCTTAACTAATTAATCTATAACTTTATCCTTAATTTCTAAGTCAAGTTTGTTCGCAAATTCATCAAGAGACATTGAACCAATATCTCCAACCTTTCTTTTCCTCACTGAAACAGAATTTGCCTCAACTTCCTTTTCTCCAACAATAAGAGTATATGGAATTTTTTCAAGTTGTGCCTCTCTTATCTTCTTGCCAATAGTCTCATTTCTGTTGTCTACTTCAACTCTTACTCCATTTCTTTCAAGATTGCTTGCAACATATTTTGCGTATTCTCCGAATTTTTCAGCAACAGTTACGACTTTTACTTGTGTTGGAGCAATCCAAGTTGGGAAAGCACCGGCGTATTTTTCAATTAAATATGCAAGAGTTCTTTCATAACAACCCAGACTTGTTCTGTGAATGATATATGGATTTTTCTTTTGTCCATCACTGTCTGTATAAACCATACCAAATTGTTCTGCTAGCAATTGGTCAATTTGAATTGTAATTAAAGTATCTTCTTTGCCCCATACATTCTTAATTTGAATATCTAGTTTTGGACCATAGAATGCAGCCTCACCAACGCCAATTTCATATGGAATTTGAAGATTATCTAAAATCTTCTGCATTATGCCTTGTGCCTCTGCCCATTGCTCTTCAGTTCCGATATACTTCTCCCTGTTGTTTGGGTCCCATTGGCTAAATCTATATGATGCATCTTCATATAAGCCAAGTGTTTTTAACATATAAATTGCAAGTTCTAAGCAACCTTTAAATTCATCTTCAAGTTGCTCAGGAGTACACATTAAATGCCCCTCTGAAATTGTAAATTGGCGAACTCTTATAAGTCCGTGCATTTCACCACTTGCTTCATTTCTAAATAGAGTTGATGTTTCATCATAACGAATTGGTAAATCTTTGTAACTTCTTGCCTCATTCAAATATGCTTGATATTGGAAAGGGCAAGTCATTGGACGAAGTGCAAAAACTTCATCATCTTTTTCTTCATCTCCCAAAACAAACATTCCATCTTTATAATGGTCCCAATGTCCCGAAATTTTGTATAAATCGCTCTTTGCCATAAGCGGAGTTTTTGTCAATTGCCAGCCTCTTTTCGCCTCTTCATCTTCAACAAATCTTTGTAGCAATTGAACAATTTTTGCACCCTTTGGAAGCAAAATTGGAAGCCCTTGACCAATATAGTCAACAGTTGTAAAAAGTTTTAACTCTCTGCCAAGTTTGTTATGGTCTCTCTTTAAAGCCTCTTCTATCATATGTAAATGGTCTTTAAGCATTTGCTTGTCTAAAAATCCATAGACATATACTCTTTGAAGCATTTTGTTTTTCTCGTTCCCTCTCCAATATGCACCATTAATTTTATTGATTTTGTAAGCAAAACCCCTCAAATACTTTGTGCTTTCAACGTGAGGTCCTCGGCATAGGTCAACAAAATCTTCGCCAAGATAATAAACAGAAACGATTTCATCTTCTGGTAACTCATTGATAATTTCGCATTTATATGAATTGTCTTTAAACATTTCAAGAGCCTCTGCCCTTGACACTTCCTTTCTTATAAAAGCCTCGTCTCTTTTTAGAATTTCAGCCATTTTATCTTCGATTTGCTTAAAGTCATCTGGCGATAAATTTTTGTCCAAATCTATGTCGTAATAAAAGCCATCATCAACAGCAGGTCCAATTGTTAGCATTGTGTTTGGATAAAGCTCTACCAACGCTTTTGCAAGTACGTGTGCCATACTGTGGCGATACATTTTTTGTTTTTCTTGAATTTCATTTAGTTCTTCACTCATTTTAATTTCTCCTTTAAAAAAATAAAAAGTCCTTATAGCAAAATTGCCATAAGGACGAAAAAATTTTTCCGCGGTTCCACCTTATTTGCGTATAACAAATACGCCTCTCTTTAATGTTTTTCGAAAACATTACCCGCTTGCGCTAGTATTTTCTAATACCGTCAAAGTGGTTTTGCTAAACTATCTATCCATCTCCAAGGCTTTCACCTAACCCTTGCTCTCTTTCTATGGATTCAATATGCTACTTGTCTTTAACTTTCTCGCAAGATTCAATTACAATATTATTATATCCAATTTTATAGCTTTTGTCAACGGTACAAATTAATTTTTTACTTTTACCGAAGATTTGTTTTTCTTTTTTGCTGTATAAATTATCGCAATTGTAATTATTGCCATAATTATAACCACAAATATTATATACATTACACTTTCTGGAATAAGTTTTGGAGTTTCACCATTATCTACTTCTTTATTTACAACGATTTCACCAAGAGAATTTATCTTAATCACAATATTACCATCTTTATCAGTTCTGTATATGTTTGAACCAACGGCATTAATCCTTTCAATGGTTTCTTCATTTGGGTGCCCATACGAATTCCCCTCTCCTACGCTTATTATTGAGTGTCTTGGTTTTGCAACTTCCAAGAAACTTGTAGATGTCGAATACTTGCTTCCGTGATGAGCAACTTTTAAGATATCTACATTTGATATTTTTGTCATCAGTGTTGAATTTCCACCAGCTTTCTCAACTATGCTATTTTCAATACTTTCATCAGCATCTGCCATAAGTAAAATTTTATTACTTTCAGTTTGAATGGTTATAACCGCCGACATTTCATTTGAATCTAAAGATTCATTTTCAACTATATAGCCAGAAGTCTTTCCCGTGTAAGTTGTAAATGCTTCATATTCATCACTTGCATATGGATATAAAATTTCAATCGCATAATATGGACTATCTGTACCCATAAACACTTCACAAAGAGATTTATTAGAGATTGTTTTTACAATAGCCCCACCACCATTGTAGGTTTCTTTGTAAGTAGCTTCAATAAAACTTTTGTACTCAACATTATCATCATAAGTAATTTGATTTTCTGTAAGCCCAAGCGTTGTTAAATCATCAATTGGATTTGTATTTCTTGCAATTACAAAAGGTCTAAAAATATAATGGACTTCAAAAGCTGTTAATACATCATCTAAACCACCAACGTGGTCGCTATCTGCGTGCGTTGCAATTACGCAATCAAGTTTTGTATAACCAAGACTTGAAATATATTCAACAACGCTTTCCCCAAACTCACTTGTCCCAGCATCAATCAAAACTGTTTTACCATCAGGAAGTTCTATAAATGTAGCATCTCCTTGACCAACATTTATAAAATGTAAAACCATATCTTTACTTTCACTTGCAATTGCAGGTAAATAAAATCCTGCCACCACCGGACAAAAAGCAATTATGAAAATTAAACAAACCGAAAGGGCAATGGTTAAATATGCTCTATGTCTGCCTTTTGCCATATTTCTCCCCTTTTCTTTGGTTTTGCATTTAAAATTTTGATTATCTCATCTTTTGCCTCAATTACAACACTCTCACCCTCTGCTATCATCTCAGGTGCTCCATCAAGAGCTGTTGATTTAAATCTTGTTAAATTTGGAGTTAAAAGATAATCTGCAAGGTCTAAATAACTTTTAGCGTTACTTTTAAGCATAATGCCAATCGTTGAATTTATAATATCACCTATCCCTTTTATTTCTTCCTTTCCGTCTCCACGAGTAAAATTTACATCAACAGCAATAACATAGTCCGCACCCATTTCCCTGCAAACATTAACAGGCAAAGAGTTAACAAGTCCGCCATCACATAAAAGTTTATCTTCCCAAACAACAGGTTTAAACGCACCCGGAACTGCACAACTACTTGCAACAGCCTTAGACACACTTCCACTTTCTATCCAAACCTCTCTGCCAGTTTTAAGATTGGTCGCAACAGCAACAAATGGTTTTTTGAGGTCGGAGAATACCTTTTGACCGCCCATAATTTTATCAATGGTATTAACTAATGTTGCAGTATCAGATGGCATAAATTTAAATTTTCCACTTTTGATGTCTTTGGTTTTGAGCGTTTTCAATGTATCTTCCATCATATCACCGGTCCAACCATATGCATACATAGCACCAACAAAACTTCCAGCACTTGTACCTGCAACAATATCAAAATCTATTCCAAGTTTTTCAAAGGCCTTGATAACACCAATATGTCCTATACCTCTTCCAGCTCCACCACTTAGAGCAAGACCAATTTTAACACCCTTTCTTTTTTTGAATTTTAATTCCTTTTTCTTAAAAAAACTAAATAACCCCATATTCCACCCCTAATGTATTGTTTTAGGTAAATTATAACACAGATAGTTACTAAATACAATTTTTTTGCAAACAAAAAAAGCGACTTTGAATTTAAAGTCGCCTTTTTAAATCAATTTACTTGTTTTTCTTTGCTTGTGCAATAAGCATATTAAGTTCTGCAATTTCTTCGTTGTATCTTGCTTTTTCGCCCTCTAAGAAAGTTTTGATTTTCTTTGAATTATCATATTTTTCTCTGTTCTTTGCTATGTATTCAGTTGCTTCGCTGATTGTATTTTTAAGTTCAGAGATATGTTCAACTAATGATTCTTGTTTTGCTTTCTTTTCTGGGTCAATGTCCTTGATATCATTTACGTTATAAAGTACAAGGTTAAGATTTGTAAGTTCTGTCGCCTTTCTATCAAGCAACTTTTCGTTTCTTTCTTTTCTTTTTTCTGTCTTTTCAAACTTGTTAACTTCTTTTGTTGCTTTTGCAAGGTCTTTTTCAAGTTTTGCAAGACTGCTGTTGATTGTTTCAAGTCTTACATTATAATCAAAATCTGGACCAACAACCTTTGGTTCTGTGGTTTGAACTTCTGATTCTACAAACTTCTCTTCAAAAATTTTATCAATTTCTGGAACTACATCATCTTCTACTGCTGGTATAACGATTGGCTCAACAACTGGAGTTTCTTCTAAAATCTCTTCTTTTGCTTGAACTTCAACTTCTCTGTCTCTAGATTCTTTTAGTTCATTTTCTATCTTTGCAAACAAAGCATCAAAATCATAATCCTCTGGTATTACTTCTTCTGGTTTTTCTTCAACAACTGGCTTTACAACCGGTGCTGGTGTAGGTTCAACTACTGGAGCAGGTTGAATAGTCTTAATTTCTTCAATTGGAGCAAGAATCTTTGTTTGTTGCAATCTTTCTTCCTCTTTTCTTTCCTGCTCAGCCTTTGCAGAACTTTGTTCTAACTTTGAAAGCATTTCATCTATATCAAAATCTTCTGTTGTTTCACTTCTTGAACTTCTGCCACCATTTTTTGATGGAATTACAAGCTCCAAGAAAAATGCAGCAATAAAAACCAATGCAACTACAATACCTGCAATAAGACAGCAAATTACTGCTGTTGGAATTGTTGTTGCGCAAATTAAATTGTTAGTAATAGGCATAAGTACCCCCATAATTATTCTCCTTTACCCTTTAAAATTGCTTGTATTATATCACCTTACACACATTTTGTCAATAGGTGCCTGCAAAAAACATTTACATTATACGACCATTATATGCAATAAATGCTTTAAAATTTTCTAAATCTAGGACATCTTCGTTTTTAAGAACAAGTTTACCCGATAATTTCCCAAGTTTAACACCCAACTTATCTAGGTTATTGTCAAAGTGCAATATATGAGGACTAAAACTTACAATGATTGAATCATCTGAACTCAAATATATATGTTGCCCATCTTCATAAATTACTGATGAAAGCCCTTCTAATTTATATGTATAGCCATCATAGACAATCATTGATGAACTTATCTGGTTTTTTTCACTTATTGTGTCTAAAATTAACGAAACAGGCTTACCATCTATTCTTCCAGTTGCGTAAATAGTTTTTTCTTTTTCAGCCATTTTAGAGACTGAAAGTCTTGAATTTATTGACACAACAGCATCATTATTTTTTCGGAGTTTATATTTTCTACCCCAAAATTCAAGTTCTCCCTCAACATTATATCCAACCGAATTTTTGGTATAGTCAAAACCATCTTCAAACTGATTAGCAGTTACACAAGCACATTGTATATTATTTGTAATCTCTGCGTTTAACTCAATTTTTTCTGCACCTTTTACAATAAAGTTAATAGTTTTTTTCTTTCCATCAACAAAATCCAAATATATTTCGTTGTTTTTGATATGTAGTTCACCATCTTTATTCAATGAATACTTTGCATTTGAAAAGACCTCAAAAACCTTTCTTTCAATCGACTTTTGATTTACAATGTCAGTTGCGCAGAATTCAATTACACTCCAAAACCTTTTTCTTTTTATTGTAAGCAAAACGAAAAGCCCACTTTCATAATAGCACAAATTAAATGAATTTGTGAATTTTGACAGCCCTTTTCCTTTTATATGCTTTATGCTATAACTTTTAAGAGATTTTTCATTAAAACCCTCTTCACACAAAGTTTTACCATCACCTTTAAGTAAACTTCCTTTGCTAAATTTTTTGTTCATTTTTGTCACTCCGTTTTTTATTTTACCAAAAGATTACAAAGGTGTAAAGTATTTATTTTCATTTGTTGACAAGGTTTCAATAATTTTATATAATAGGACTTACTTACGAATAAAAACATTCGTTTTTACTTTTGAATTATAATATTTTTTCAAGGGGATTAGATAATATAGTATGAAAAGAAAAAAAGTCAAATTTATAATAGTCCTTGTAACTGTGTTGACTCTACTTTGTGGCTCAGTTATTGGGGGTTATTTCGCAATAGACAGAGTACTTGTTCCAAAATATTTTGGCAGATATGGAATAAATGACTTGCCTGAACTGGTGGATATTGTACAAACTATTTATGTTGTGCCAAGTGAGGACACATTCATAACTAACCCATACACAAAAGCAGATGCTACATCAATGACCGCAAAATTTAAAGATGCAGGATTCCCTATTCTTTCAACTGGCGAAGTTGACTTTGAAAAAGTTGCAAACCAAGACTATTCAAGAGTTCCAAGCGAAAACTTTACAGACAATTACCTCTACTTAACTGATAAAGAAATTGCCACAATTTTAAATCAAATACTTGATACTGGAATACTTGTCTCTAATTTTAAGAGTTTATCCTATCTTGACACTCTTCAAATGGAAGTCAAACAATTAACCATTACACCAATCGAACTTGAATCAACAGCGTCAGCAAAACTTGCAAGTGAAACACTTTTAAATTTTTCTTCAAAATCTGCAAACCTTTCTTTAACGGTTAAAATTTCAACTGAAAGTGCTAAAAAACAAATAGCAAAAAACATTGATGCACCTCAATTTTTAATTGATTGGATTATTCCTGAAACAATGTATATAACAGCCTCATTTTCAATAGACAGGAATGAAAAAGATGAAATAATATATACCAACACAAATCTATCAATCAATTCAAAAACCCCAAAACAAAGCGAGGTTTTGTTGTCGCTCCTAATATCGTTCATTTACCCAGATTCAGAGAATATGACAATAGATGAACTTACAACCGAACTTGCAAAGTTAACAACCTCTGGACTTAACTTACTTGGAAACTTCGAATATGTCCAAATTCAAACAACTGCTTCTTCTGCATTTGGAATAAAACTTGAACTTCCACCAGCCGAAGTAACTCTACCAGAAAGCACTGAAACCACGGACTCAAATCAAAATTAATATATTTTACAAAACAAAAAAGAACTCCTTTGAAGTTTTCACCTCAAAGGAGTTCTTTTTTTTTATTTCTTTCCTGCTTGATAAATTATTCTTCCGCAGTTTTCACATTCAATAAAACCATCTGCTTTCAATTTGTTTAACTTGCTTGCAGAAATTTCCATTCTACAACCACCACACTTGTTAGATACCATCGTTACAAATACATTGGTCTTTTCTGTTGCTTTCTGCTTGTATTTTGCAAGCAAATTCTTATCACAATTCTTTGCTTGCTTTGCAAGTTTTTCCTTCAACTCTGCAATCTTTCCATCCATCTCAGTCTTATAAACCGCAAAATCTTCTTTATATTTTTGCATATTAGCCTTTGCTGTTCTTGCTGATTTCATTATGGTTGCTACTTCATTTTGAATAGATGTACAATTGTTGATAACCGCAGCCATTTCCTTGTCAAGTTTGTTTAAATTACTTGTTATCGTATCAATAGCCTCTAAAAGCCCCTCATTTTTTGATACATCTCCGCTTCCTGCATTTTTTTCAGCCACTTCTAAATTTTTAGCCATTTTGTTGTATACTTCTCTGTATTGGTTGTATGCTTTTATTGTTTCACCCGCACGCTTTTCAAGCTCAACAAGTTTTCCTTGTGCATCTTTTAAAAATTGTTGCATTTTTAGAGCGTTCTTACGGTCTTTATTATCCATAATTTCTGCTTCAATTTTTTTGATTTCTGCATCAATTTCTTGATACTTTAAAATTCCCTCCATTACATACCTTCCTTACTTTTATATTTTTTGCAAAATTCTAACCTTTCAAGGTCATCTTCAATTAGATAGTCCTTTCTTGCCATTAGTTTCGTATAAGTATAATTTACGAAATCAATAAAGTCAACATTTATATTCCTTTCCATAAATTTACCAAAATAACATTGTAAATTTGTCAATTTTTCTGTCTGACTATTTGGCACGCACAGAATATTTGCGTAGAATTTCCCTTTATCTTGAATTATTTGGTCGCTTATTATCTCAAATCCATTTTGAGATAAAAATTTTCTAACCTCATAGAAATCTTGTGCTGGCTGTAAAAGAAACATTTTATAAGCACTGAAATCCTCAATACTCGACAAAATTTTGATAATTTCATTTCCACCCATTCCAGCAATAACAACACAATCACTTTCTATTGTTTTATCAAAATCATTAAGCCCGTTTGAGACCAAACATTCGATTTTATCGCCAATTCCTAAATTTTCTTTTAAAACCTTTGTTTTTTCAAGCGATTTACTTGAAATATCGCTTGCATAAACTTTTTTTGCCTTACCAGTCGTTACTAAAAGCGCAGACAAAATCCCGTGGTCGCAACCCACATCAAATACCACATTTGAGTTTTCTGGCACCATCTCAAATAATTTCAATATTCTTTTAGATTTTTTCATACTAATCAAGGAAATCTCTTAATTTTTTGCTTCTTGATGGGTGTCTTAACTTCTTTAATGCCTTAGCTTCAATCTGTCTAATTCTTTCTCTTGTAACATTAAATTCTTTTCCAACTTCTTCTAGGGTTTTTGCGTGACCATCTTCTAGACCATATCTCATCATAACAACCTTTTGTTCTCTTGGAGTAAGTGAACCTAAAACCGAAACTAGTTGTTCTTTAAGCATAGAAACGGTCGCAGACTCTTCTGGTGTTGCAGTGTTAGTATCTTTAAGGAATGTTCCAAGACTGCTATCCTCTTCCTCACCTACTGGTGTTTCAAGAGAAATTGTATCTTGTGCAATTCTTTGAATTTCACGAACTTTTGCTTCACTCACACCCATTTCTTTTGCAATTTCAGCATTTGATGGCTCTCTGCCAAGTGTTACAGTCAACTGTCTTGCAACACGAATCTGCCTGTTAATTGTTTCAACCATATGAACAGGGATTCTTATAGTTCTTGCTTGGTCTGCAATTGCTCTTGTAATTGCTTGCCTAATCCACCAAGTTGCGTAAGTTGAAAACCTAAATCCTTTTGTGTAGTCATACTTTTCAACCGCTTTAACAAGACCAAAATTTCCCTCTTGAATTAGGTCTAAGAACATCATTCCTCTGCCACCGTATTTTTTTGCAATTGATACAACCAAACGCAGGTTACTTTCACAAAGTTTATCCTTTGCATATTGGTCGCCCTCAGTTACAAGTTTACCAAGTCTTAACTCTTCCTCTTGCGTTAAAAGTGGGACTTTGCCAATGTCTTTTAAATACATTTTAACAGGGTCATCAATGTTTGATTGATTGATAAGTTTTTCAAGTTCATCATCATTTTCCATCAAAGTGGTTTCAAGAAGTTTTATGCCCTCTTCTTGAATCCTTGTTAAAATGCCATCAATTTGGTCTGCATTTAGTTTTGCAAAACTATCTGCAAGTTCTTCCATTGTAACAGAGCCTTTTTTCTTGGCTTTTTCAAGCACACGATTAATTTCTGCTTGAATTTTTTGTTGCTTTGCATCAAGGTCTGGTTTATCCTGTTGCTTTAACTCTTCTTTTTTGTTTGCCATAAGAGTCGCAAGTTCTTCATCTGCTTGAACTTTTGCCTTTTCTAAAATCTTCTTGGTTGGAGATTGTTCTTTCACATCTTCACTGGCAGTCTTTACACTTGCTTTTGCACTTGCTGTTTTTGCTTTCACAGGCTTTTCTTCTTTTTGCACTGGTGCTTTTGCAGGTTTTTCAGCAATTACTTTCTTTGCTGGTGCTTTTACCTGTTTTTCAGCAACCACCGCTGGTGCAACTGGTGCAGTCTTTGGAGTGGCCTTTACTGATGCAGTCTTTGGTTTTTCTGTTTTTGGTACTGATGTCTTTGCTGGTTTTTCAATGTTTGTTTTCTTAGCTGGTGCCTTTTCTGTTTCTTTAACAGAATCTTTTTTTGTTACCGCTTTTTTTGTTTCAACTTTTTCTTTTGTTTTTATGGTTTCCACTTTTTTCTCTTCCTTTTTCACCTTTGCTGGTGCTTCCTTTTTAGTTGCAGTCTCACTGCTTGCCTTTTTCTTTGGAGTTTTTGCTTCCTTTTCAGATTTTAAATTGTAGTCCTCACTGCTAACAATTTCCCCCGACTCGTTTCTGTCAACTCTTCCACGCTTCAAAATGTCAAAAATGCTCATTTATTCCATACTCCTATTGTTAATTTTTTGAGAAATCTGCATTATCTTTGCCATTATTTCCCTTTTTTCCGTTTCACTTGCTTCATCAAGTTTATCGATAAGTTTTTGTTTTTCATCTTCAAGTCCATTTTTATAAACAACCCACAAACAATCTTTGAATTGTTCGCTGTTTATTTGGTCGTCATCTTCGAAATTGAAATTAACAATTTCTCCAACCTCTTCTGCAAATTCTTCCTCAAATTTTGCAATAAACTTCGCGACAGACTTTTCTTCACTTACAAAATTTAGCATATCACTAAATCGCTCATCTAAATTTGCACCAAAGTCACTTGGCAATTTAACATAGTGCTTATCCCGTAGTATATTTGCAAGAACGCAATATACCGATTGGACAAAAATATTATCTTTCTTTTCTTCTCTTCTGATCTGTGCCTGTTTGATTACATTTGATGTGTTAAGTTTTAAGTTGCTATCCTTTCTGAGTTTATTTTGCAAAAATTCCTTGCTGACATTGGTCAATTCCTTTATGTAATCTAGATATACCTCTGCCTCGATTTCTCCAAGCCCAGCAAGAACGCCCATAGCTTCTTCAACATATTTCGCTTTCCCATCAAATTCATTAAGATTAAACTGCGATTTTAGGTATTTCAACTTGAACTCTATAAGGGGCAATGCACTTGAAATAATTTTATTGAAAAAGTCTTTGCCCTTTGACTTTATAACCTCATCTGGGTCCATTCCCTCTGGCAGACTTGCGACTCTTACATTCAAATTCTCTTGTTTTAAAATATCAAGTCCCCTTAATGTTGCCTTTGTTCCTGCAAAATCTCCATCATAACAAATGATAACATTATCTGAAAGCCTTTTGATTGCTCTTGCCTGCTCCACCGTAAGTGCTGTTCCAAGACTTGCAAGAGCATTTCCATAGCCTGCTTGGTGCATTGCAATTACATCAATCTGCCCCTCGACAATAATTATTTCTTTAATACCCTCTGTTTGCTTTGTCTTTTTAACAAGGTTTATACCAAACAGATTTTTACTCTTTGAAAAAATTGGTGTTTCAGCAGTATTTAAATACTTAGCATAGGTTGCATCTTTATCCATTGTTCTTCCAGAGAACGCAACAACATCTCCGTAAATGTTAATAACTGGAAATGCAATTCTGTCACCTATCGCATCATAAACTCTGCCATCTTTTTCTTTTGCTATACCAACAGCCTTTATTAAACTTTCTGAATAACCTTTCGATTTTAAAAAGTCTATTGATTTTTGAAATCCAGAAGCATAGCCAATACCAAACCTTGTAATCATCTCGTTTGTTATGCCACGCCTTTCAAGGTATTCCCTTGCCTTTTGGCTTTGCTTTAAATTTTCGTGATAGTGCTTGGCACAATCTTTCATACAACGAACCATTTCTTCACGCTGTTTTTTCTTCTCTTCGTAGTTATCATCATCTTCATAAGTACTTGGCACTTTCAAGTTTGACTCTTCTGCAAGTAGCTTTATCGCATCAATATAGGAAATGGATTCCATCTCTGAAACAAACTTAATAACATCACCGCCTGCCTTACAACCAAAACAATGATAGAATTGGTCCATCTCATTGACAGAAAATGAAGGTGTCTTTTCCAAATGAAACGGACACCTTCCCCAATAGTTATTTCCCTTTTTTTGTAGAGGAATGTATCTGCCAACAACAGTTACTATATTGTTTCTTTGTTTAAGTTCAGCAATGAAATCTGCTGGAATTGTTGACATTTGCACCTCCTCAACATTGTTTTTTGTTATTCGCTCATAAGTTTAATTCGAAAAAATTTTCAAATTCCCTTTATTTATGCAAATTTTCTGTATTTTTTGAACTCATTTCAATATTTTTAGTGAAAATTTAGTGCATTCAATTAACATATTGATTGAAATTCTTCGAATTTTATTTTATAATTAAATTAATGGGTTATTTCTTCACATTGAGTCCTTTTTGATATATTATACATCATTATGTCAACTGACACCCATTTACAAAGGAGCATAAAATGACAACTACAAAATCTAACACTAAAAAAATCTTTACACTTATTTTTTCACTACTTATTTGTTTTATTTTTACCGGGTGTAGTTTCGGAAAAGTTTCGGTTTTGGATATAGCAACACAAAATCTTTTAGAAACACCCGAAAACAATACCGAAGTCTCTACAACGCCAACAATAAACGAATACAACACTACAATAGAAAAAAGTGTACAAGAAATCAGTTTATATGACACCTACCTAGAATTAAAAGAAAAAGAAAACTATACAGGCTCATTCAAAGATTTTCTCAAAGAGTTCCTAAACAATGATGAAAATGGCATCTCAAGTAGCGTTGAATACATAACAAATCAAAGACTTATGTCATCAGTTGCAATTTATGCGAGCTTTCCAACAAGTTCAGGAACAAAAACATTTTCCGGTGCTGGAGTTTTCTACAAGATTGACAAAGAAAGTGGTGATGCGTACATAATTACAAACTACCACGTTGTTTATTATCTACAAAGCACAACAACAAATAAAATTTCTAACGATATTGAATGTTACACATATGGGCAAATGGTAGGTGCATCTACCCCACTTACCTGCACATTTATCGGTGGCTCTATGACTTACGACCTTGCCCTTTTAAAGGTTACGGCAAGCGACCAAATAAAAAACGGAGACTCTATTGCTGTTACATTTGCAAACAGCAACAACACAACGGTAGGCGAAAGCATTATTGCCATAGGAAACCCAGAAGGCGATGGAATCTCTGCTACACAAGGAATTATTTGTGTTGATAGCGAAAATATCATTATGCAAAGTCTTGATGAAACAACAAGCGTTAAACACAGAGTTTTAAGAATTGATGCAGCAATCAATGGTGGAAATAGCGGTGGAGGCATCTTCGATTCTAACGGAGACCTTATAGGGATTGCAAATGTTAAGATAGTAGACAGTTCGGTTGACAACATAGCATACGCAATACCATCAAACATAGTTAAATATGTATGCGACCAAATTTATAAACAATGTGATGGAATAAATACAACATTTAAAAAAGTAGTTCTTGGAGTAACCATTGAAATAATAGATGCATCTTCCCATTACAATGGTCTCAAATCAGAAATTGTTGAAACCATTAAAGTTTCAGACATCACCACAGGAGCACCGATTGATGGTCTTTTAACAGTTGGTACAATACTTGACAAAATTGTTATTACCAATAATTCAAACCCACTTACTCCAGTCGAAACTGAATACAAAATAACAAGACTATTTCACATTGATGCCATTATTCAAACAAGCATTGGCGATACAATAACATTCTACACACAAGATGCTGAGGGAAACCCACTTACACCAACAACTTTAACAATTACAAGCGATTGTCTTGTAGAAGTAAAATAAAAAAGGAGATTAAAAAATGACCGAGTTGACTATCTTGAAGCGTGAAGATAATAGATACACGCTTCTATCAAAGGACAACAGGCAAACCACGATTACTTTTCTTTGCGACAATTTAACTTTAAGTCCTAAATGTCATTATTCGAAATGGAGAAGTTGAATATTACGACAAAGAAAGATACGAAATTGTTGACTACTTTATAATTGATAGAAAAGAAAAAAGTATTATAGTTGGTCACAAAGAGGATGAAGATGATGCAGATTCTTTCCCTAGTGCTCATAAAGGCATTGAAAAAATTGAAGTTGAAAAAGTTGGTGGTAAAAATGGTGAAAAATGTATTAAAATCACAATGGAAGATGGCAAACTGGCATCAATTACCATAGACAAATATGGCAAAATTGTTGAGTATTATAATAATTCTTTAACCGATTGCGCAAATCATTTTTTAGAATATAACAATTCTTTAACAAAACTTAGCCTACCAAACCTTATTTCTTGCGGAGACTCTTTCTTATATGAAAACGAAACATTAAACGAACTTAACCTGCCGGCACTTACCTCTTGCGGAAACGACTTTCTGTTTAATGGCAGCACAAATTTAAAATCACTCGACCTACCATCATTAACGACTTGTGGTGATTTCTTTTTAGAAAATAATACAACCATAGCGCAACTTGAATTACCCAAATTAACCTCTTGTGGATGTTCTTTCCTTTTTAGTAATGATTCTTTAACAAATCTTAGCTTGCCAGCCTTGACCGCTTGCGGAAAGGGATTTCTAAAGTTTAACGATTCGTTAACAGACCTAGACCTACCCACATTAACTTCTTATGGTCTTGAATTTCTATTTTACAACACAACACTTAAGTCTTTTAATATACCAAACCTTTCAGAAAATATGCGTAAGCATTTACAAAGTATTGTGCAAAAAAACAGCAATCAAGACCAAGCAGAATAAAACATATAAAAACAAAAGTGAACCTTTAGTCATCAAGGTTCACTTTTTATATATCCATATTTCTAATTCTTTACTTTACCAAAAATTCCCAAAGCAATGAGTTCTCAGGTACATATTTTTTACTTAGCGACCCACAAACACCACAAATTCCAAGAAGTTCATTTGCATAAGAGTTTTCCTTTGTTCTGAGTTTCAAAATTTTAGGCAATATTTTATCATATACCAAAGGCTCATAAATATGTGCTGTATCTATGAAAATGTGAGCGAGGTCTTTATACGGAGTAATATACAAATCTTCCCCACGACAAACGTCTTTCCATTCTTCAAGAGTTGCATCTACGCTTTGATTTCTTGTTTGTAAATCTCTTATAAGCCTCCTTGTAAGCCTTAACTTCCTTGGTGTTATTACAATGTTTGAGCCAAGCCTAAATTCGCTGTTAACACAAACAAATATTTTAAGTACTTTATCATCAAATTTATGACTTTTAACAAGTGCTGGATTAAGTGCGTGAGTACCCTCAAGCAAAATAACATCATTAGCACCAATTTCAACATGCCTGTACTCGGCTTTTCTTCTATCAGTTGCAAAATCAAATTCTGGCAAATCTGCCCTATTCTCTTTCATAATAGAAACAAAGAATTTGTTAAAACAATCAATATCAATTTTTAAAATACTTTCCTTGTCCACCCTTCCATCTGGAAGCCTTGGTGCTTTATCCAAATCTATAAAAAAATCATCAAGAGAAACAACCAAAGAATTTACACCTTTTTCCTTTAGTTTTCTTGAAATTATCTTTGTTGTAGTAGTTTTTCCAGAAGATGATGGACCTGCTAAGAATACAAACTTAAATTTTCCATCAATAATTGTATCGACAGCTTTTTCAATTTGGTCATCAACTATTTTTTCTGAAATATCAACTAAGTGTTGTTTATCGAAATTTGCCCACCTATTAACTTTTTCTACATTGTAACAAGTACGAATAATATCTCCAAGTTCAATTGCTATATCTAATTGTTCCAAAATTTTAACCCACCTTTTTTTATCATTCACCTAATATTAACATAAACAGCTACAACTTTCAAAACGAAAATTCATAAAATTAAACAAAAAGCCATAATCACTATTACAAGATTATGACTTTTTTCAATTATTGTTTAATTTTCTTTTTAGTTTTAGTTTTATAAAACAATGCTCGCATACTGTTTAAGATTGCTAATATAGTAACCCCAACATCTGCAAAGACTGCAAATATCATTCCTGTTATTCCAATACTGCTAAGTGTTAAAAATGCAATCTTAACAATACCTGCAAACAAAATGTTTTGTATTACAATTTTCTTTGTATGCTTGGATATTTCAATTAAATCAATGACCTTTTCAGGGTTGTCGTCTGAAAGCACTACATCACTTGCTTCAATACAACTTGCACTGCCACCAATACCCATACTTATTCCGACATCTGCAAGAGCAAGAGATGGTGCATCATTTATTCCATCACCAACAAACGCAAGATGACTTTTGTTCCCCTTATGACTTTCAATCCACTTGAACTTGTCCTCAGGCTTTAATTCTCCATATGCCTCATCAATACTAAGTTCGCTTGCAATTTGTTTTGCCACAACAGCGTTATCGCCAGACAACATAACGGTCTTAACACCAAGTTTCGAAAGTCTTTTAACTGCATTAAAAGAGTTATCTTTTATGCTGTCTGTAAGACTTATCTTGCCAATACTTTCGCCATCTACTTTCACAAAAACCTCAGTATAAGCACTTTTTGCTCCATCATTATCCATTCCAACAAAGATTTCAAGACCACTTATCTTGTAAGTTACCCCAAAGCCAGCAACTTCTTTATAATCATCAACATCTCGGAGTTTCACATCTTCGCCATATTTCATTATTGCTTTTGCTATTGGGTGAGTCGAATATTGCTCCGCCCAACAAGCAAACTTTAAAATGTCTATCATTGAATAATTTTCACTTAAAGTTTCTACCTCAACCACCTCAAACTGCCCTTTTGTAAGAGTTCCAGTTTTATCAAAGGCAACTGTCTTAATTTTTGCACTTGCATCTAAATAGTTACTGCCCTTGATAAGTATTCCTTTTCTTGATGCGTTTCCAATGCCAGAGAAATAGGACAATGGCACACTTATTGCAAAAGCACAAGGACAAGACACAACAAGCATTATTAAACCCCTGTAAAGCCCAATTTCAGCGTTGTTTTTAACAAATCCAACTACAAGCCCAACCATGACAGCAAGAACTATAACCCCAAGAGTGTAAAACTTTGAAAACTTTGCGATAAATGTTTCTGTCTTGCTCTTTTTTTCGCTCGCATCTTCAATTAAATTCAATATCCTTGAAACAGTACTTTCTTCATATGGCTTTGTTGTTTCAATCTCAACAATTCCATCAATAACAATACTTCCAGAGGCAATCAAACTTCCAGCACCTGCAAACACTGGTACAGCCTCACCCGTTAAATGCTTTTGGTCAAAAGTTGCATTACCCGAAACAATCTTTCCATCAACAGGAACTTTTTCGCCTTGTTTCACAACAACCCTTGAACCCACAGCAACCTCTGCCGGTGAAACTTTAACTTGGACACCATCTCTTATAACATTAGCATACTCTGGTTGAATTTCAACCAAACTTTGTATACTCTTTCTTGATTTGTTTACTGCAAGTGCTTCAAGCATTTTGCCTATGGTGTAAAGTCCAACAACCATAAGCCCCTCTCTCGACTCTTTTACAGCAATTGCACCAACAACCGAAATTGTAACTAGTAAGTTTTCGTTAACTATTCCCATTCTTAAAAGTCTTAATGCTGTTAAATATGTTTGATGACCTATAAGCAAAACCGCAACCACAAGCATTATCCAATAAGTTATTGTCTGCTCGGGAATAAAAAAAGTTGAAAAGCCAATAAGTAAGCCAATCATTACGACAATAAAAGAAAAATCTATTCGTTTTCTTTCTTTTGGAGTTTCTTTCGATTTTTCCTCTCTTTGTTGCTCTATTTCTGTTTGTTTGCTTAAAATTTCCTCAACAACTATCTTTGAATTAAAATCTTTTATGATTTTGGAGACCTTTTCAAACACAACATTAAACTCTTGGGAGTCATCAATCTCCAAGACAAATTTTTGCCTTACAAAATTAATATTTGCAACTTTTACACCCTCGACTTTTGATATTGCCTCAGAAAGTACCCTTGCACAGTCAGCACAGTGCAAATTTTTTATTAAATATTCTTTTTGCATATTTCCCCCTCTAATTCTTTTATATGCTCAAGTGATATCTCAAACACAGATTTTACGTGATTATCCGCAAGACTATAAAACACCTCTTTGCCTACTTTTCTTGATTTTACCAGCCTTAAATCTTTTAGAATTTTTAACTGGTGAGATATTGCAGACTTTGTCATATTGGAGTGTCTTGCAAGTTCGCAAACACACATTTCAGCCTTATCTAAAGCATCAATTATAACAAGTCTGGATTTTGTTGCAAAAGCCGAGTAAAATTTTTCAAGTTTGCAAAGGACTTCATCACTCGTAAACTCGTTAATATTTGGGTGCTCGTGATTACAATTACATACTATTTCCATAAATCTTTTCAATTTCCTAATAAAAAATACAGTTGAACAATCATTCAACTGTATCTATTATAGTTGAATAACCATTCAACTGTCAATCTTTTTTTGGTTTTTAATTACTCTTCTCTGTGTTTTTCGTTTCAATCTCTTCACTTTCAGAAGCCTCTGCACCGACACTTTCCCCTACCAAAGTTTCTTCTGCACTTTCCTCTTTCAATTTTTCCTCTTCGACTTCTTTCTCTTCAAACTTTGACTCATCATAAATTGCATTTATGACAACTTCTTCATTTTTTGTTTTGTTTGCAATTACCTCATTATTGGGCTCTTTTTCAACCACTTCTTCGCTTTTGTTTTTCTTCTTTTTAACGAAATGTAAAACTATGCCAACAATGAACACTATCGCGATTAAGCCAAGGAAAACATAGGTAATCATATCAACAGCATTTGGAAAGAGCAGACAGAATGTAAGCATAATTAAGCCCGATATTAAATTTCCTAAAAACACCGCACAAACACCTTTAAGCCAATGCATTTTAAGATACGCAGCAACCGCTGAACCTGTCCAAGCACCAGTTAGTGGAAGTGGAATTCCAACAAAAGCGACTACACCCCAAAATTTAATTTTTTCTGCTTTCCTTAAATCATTTTCAGACTTTACTTTTTCGCCAATATTTTTAGACTTCCCAGTAAACCTTTCATCAAAAGCATTTGCAAGTTTTGCAAACCATTTTGTTTTTTTCATCCAAGCAAAAACTGGAAGTAAAAGCGGAATTATTACAAATGCAGGAATTGTTGAGCCGACAACTGCACATATATAGGCTTGCCACCAAAGTAGTTTTTTACTTCCCCACGCACTGCTCATAGCAAAAGGCAATGCAACACGAAGTTCAGTTACCGGAATCATAGCAAGTATTATAATTCCTATCCATACATAATTTCCAAATATTGTTGTTATTAGTTCTTGAATAAACTCTACCATAAAAACACCTTTTCTTAATTATATTGCGTAGAAAGTGCAATTATCTCTTCATTCCATGCCTTTATTTCTTCTTGAATTTTCTCGACCTCACCTTCTTCTGCTGTGTAGGTCGCAATAATTTCTCTAATCTCTGCAATTCTTATTCTTTGCTCTAAGACTGAAATTTTGTCTTTATCGCTCACTGCAAGGTTATAGTCATCATTAAGTTCTACAATCTTGTCTAAAAGTTTTTCACTTACACCGTATCTGTTTTGAAGAGTGCTTATTTCACTTTCCTTTTGCAAATCTGTAAGGCTTGCATCTTGTGCAATACAATTGACATAAACATACATTTCTCTTGCATCACCATAGACTGAGTCTATTGCCCTCATCTTCGCCTCTAGCGTTTTGTGATTATTGTAAAGTGCAAGCGTCAACTCCCCACAAAGATAACTTTCATAACTGTCTGCATAAATGCTGTATTCTTCGCCAAGTCTTTCCTTGGTTTTTTCATCTATCTTCTTAGAAAACTTTCCGAAATTATCGCCCTCAATCATAAGTTTTATATACTTTTCCATATCTTCATAATCTTTGCGATTGATTGACAGTTGAATTATATTGTAAAGGTTTTCATTTGTCCTTTCCCTTGCGTAAATTCTTTTATAAACAAGATAATGGGCATCATCAAACCCACAATATTCAAAGCCTTTTGCAACTACTCTTGGACAAACAGCAGACATACCAACAATAATAAAAGCTATTGAGCCTACTATGCTGAGTATTGTAATGAACGCTGTTTTTATTATGAGCCTTGCGCTGATTTTTTTTGCTGGCTTTACACTGTTTTCTGTTTCGCCGGCTTGATTTAACTTTTCTTTTCTATTTTTCATAAGCCAAAATACTATCTACTCTCCTTTTATGTCTACCACCCTCAAACTCAGCCTCAATGAAAGCATTAACAATTTTTACTGCCTCTTTCTTCGAAATATTGTCCGCACCAAAAGTTAAACAATTTATATTGTTTTTCTTTCGTGCAAGTTGAACATCTTTTACACCCTCACAAAGCCCAGCGAGAACGCCTTTCACCTTGTTCATTGCAATTGATGCCCCCACGCCCGTTCTGCAAATCAATATTCCCCTACTTGCATTTCCAGAAGAAACTTCTTCTGCAATTTTGAAAGCAAATTCTGTATAATCATCTTCGGGATTTAAAGTATAACTGCCGACATCAACAAAATCAATACCTTTTACATTTTCAATAATATGTTTTTTGTATTCAAAGCCACCGTGATCGCTTCCAATAGCCACCTTAATCATATTCTGAACTCCTTAATCAATCTATCCAAAAGTCTTTCCATCAAATAATCTAAGTATTTTGCAATTTCTAAATACTCTTGCAAAGGTTTTCCATATGGGTCCGCAATCTCTTCACCAGAAACATATTCTGCAAGTGTGTAGACATTCAGTGCATTTGTACAAGAGTTGCATATCTTTTCCTTGATATCATTAGTCATAGCAAGCACAAGTTTGTTGTTTTTCAAGTGCATCAACTCAAATTGCTTGGAACTTCGATTCTTAACAAAAACGCCCATCTTCTCCAAAGCAATTTTTGCATTTTGATTAATTTTTTCGCCTGCAACAACAAAGAGCCCCCGGCTATCACACTTAATCTTTTTTTCAAGACCTCTTTTTTTGAGCTTGTCTTTCAAAAGAGCTTCCGCGATTGGAGACCTGCAAGTATTTCCCGAACAAACAAAAAGAATATTTATTACTGCCATATGTAAATAAATATTAGCACAAATATATTACCCTTGTCAAAGAATTTAAGGGCTACCCTATTTTTTAGCTTGTTCTAAATAAGCGATTTCTGCCGATAATTCAAATAATGAACTTCGAAGTTCTGCATTGTCTTTCTTTAAATACTCTATATCCCTTTTTTGAATATCTATCAGATTCTCATAATCACTTATAATATCTTCAACCTCTTTTTTTGAATATCTAAATTTAAATTTTTTAGTCAAAATAAAATCTCCCCAAACTTTTTTATTAGTTTGAGGAGAATAAATCATAATAATTTGTAGAATTTACTCGGCTTTTATCAAGTTACCACAATATGGGCAAATTGCTTGCTCTTCTGTAAATATAACAACTGCACCGCAACCTTTACATCTTCCACTGCGTTTATGTTTCTGCTTTCTTATCGTACTTGCATAATCTCTTGCAATTTCTGTAACATTCTTTTTGAGGTGTTCAAGATTTTCTTCCATTCTTATGCGCCTCATCTTTTCTTCTGCTTGGTTGATAATAAGATCGCCCTCTAGTTTAAAATTTGCAATATAATCATTGTTTAACAAAAAGTTGATTGATTTAGTTATCTGTTCAGGAGTCTTGTTAGTTTTATCTGCAATTTGCTTTACAGAACGAATCCTATCGTAAAGCATTATATCGCCGACCTTTCTTGCAAATGAAACCCTGACTAGTCTTTTTATGAAAACAATGACTGCATAAAAACTTGTGAAAGCAAAAACCGCCCCGCCTATCGTATAATACATTATGTCATCAACTATGCCCAGTTTTATGTACATACAAGATATCATAAAAACTGTCAATGCAACAAAAAGTAGTATAAAAAACGAGATTTGTTCTTGTCTTATCTTCTTATAATCCATTTACCTCTCCTTTTTATGGAAATACTATACCACATAAATATAATAAAATCAATTCTCTTTAGACACTTTTAAAATTTATGTAAAAAAAGTTTACAAAGAAAATCAAAAATGATATTATAAACATAGTATTATATTTTAGGAGATTAAATTATGTTAAACTTTTCCGTAATTGGAGCCATTGAGCCTGGCGTGATTGTTCTGATAAGCGTTATTGCAGTTATTTTTGTTGGAACATTTACAGTCAGCCTTGTAAGGTACTTAAAAAACAAAAAAATTAGAGAAGAAGAAGCAACAAGAGAAGTCGAAGATGTCGACATCAAGAAAGGAATTCGTTATACCGAGGATTCTACAATTGTTGATAAAACAGGCGAAATGAATGTTACTTACAATCAACAAGACCTTATTTTGAGACAAAACCAAACTTACACAGCAAAAAGACAAGCAGATATTAAACCTGGGAAATATGTTGTGTTATCCGCAAGAGACAATGAAGAAACTTTCAAAATACGAATTGGCGTATATGTAAGAGAGTATAAACATGGTCAGACAATCGTGCTTGGAGAGGGCGAAGAAATCACACCTGTAAGCACAGATGTTATTTTAAGATAAAGGAGAATAAAAATGGGACTTTTTTCAAGAATTTCAAACAATTTAACACTTAAAATCCTAGACTGGGAGGACAATACACAAAACACAATGGTATATAAATTCCCAATGGACGGCAGAAAAATATTTTTTGGTTCAAAATTAACTGTTCGTGAATCACAATCAGCGGTATTTCTAAACAAAGGCGAAATTGCTGATGTATTTGAACCGGGAATGTATACACTACGCTCTTCTAACCTGCCTATTCTTTCTAAACTTTTAGGACTTCCATATGGATTTAAATCTCCATTCTTTGCAGATGTATATTTTGTAAACACAAAACAATTTACAAATCAAAAATGGGGCACAACAACACCAATAACTATTAGAGACAAAGATTTTGGAACAATACGAATAAAAGCATATGGTACTTACGCATTTAAAGTTTCAGACCCAGCGGTTTTCTTAAAGGAACTTTTTGGAACAAACTCATCATTTAAAACAGAAGATATTACAAATCACTTAAGAAGTATGTTGATTTCTTGTATTTCCGATACAATCGCAGAGTCAAACCTTGGAGCACTGGACCTTTCAGCAAACCTACTTGAATTTAATAGACAAGTAACAAACAATGTTAAAGAACACTTTTCAACCCTTGGACTTCTTGTTACTACTTGCGTAGTTGAAAACATTAGTTTCCCAGAAGCTGTTGAAAAAGCAATTGATACAAGAAGTTCTCTTGGTATACTAGATGACACTATGGATACATATGTAAAATATCAATCAGCAGAAGCATTAAGAGATGCAGCAAAAAATCCTGGCGTTTCGGGTCTTGGAACTCAACTTGGTGCAGGAATGGCACTTGGCTCAATTCTTAAAGATGGACTTACACAAAAAACAGAAAATGACAAAAGCACCACCTCTGCCCCAGCCAGCGAAAACACAAAGCCTTGTTCAAAATGTGGCGAAATGAACAAGCAGACAGATAAATTCTGTTTTAATTGCGGAAATAAACTTGCTGTTAAAACTGACAGATTCTGTCCACAATGCGGGACAAAAGCCTCTGATAACGATAAATTCTGCGGAGAATGTGGCACAAAGTTAAAATAAACTATATTTAAAGAACTGGTAATAAAAATTTACATTTTTAAAACCAGTCAAAATTTAAAAATACACTATCATATGTTTTATGATAGTGTATTTTCCTTATTTGTATTATTTTTAACAATTAATTTGTTATCAACAAATTTATATTTTGCAACCCTTATTGTTAAATAAATAGCAAATCCCAAAACACAATTTACTAGTTGAGCAATTTCTGTACAATATGGATACAACCAAAGTGTTGCAATTAAAGTTCTTATACCGAGTAGTGTAAATTGAATTACCGTGTTTAGCTTTGGAGAATATTCTAACTGAACAAAGTTTAACATAATCATTTCGTATGTGTATAAGAACATATCAATTATTTGAATCCCTAAGTAAATTAAACAAGGAATTATTGAGACTTCCCTTGATTGAGAAAGTATCAATGTCATTACAATTGATGATGTTGCTAATATTGACACATAGATATATGAATTACGCAAAAGTTCTTTATATTGCAACCTTCGTTTTGAAATATCAACTTTTGATGCGGTGTTCACAGCCTCAAGCATATCCCACTGTGAGTCTGTGCTTAGGGCAACAATATTTAATGCTATCAAATACTCTTCCCCAAGAGAAAAAGCATTTCTATATCCAAAAAGATAAATAATCATCATAAAAATTGATGATACAATGTTTGCAGACTCATATTTAAAGTTTTTTAAAAAAGTAAAATCAATCTTAAACTTTTCAAATTGCCAAACGTATAAGCAAATTATGTAAATTAACAACACTCCAAGAGTTAAAAGTAGTGCAATTAAAGTATTTGGTATGATTAAACAAGACAAGATTAAAACAATAAAGGTAATTAAATAAAAAGTGAATAAATGAATATTTGCGATTTTCTCTTTATCTTCAAAATACAATTTTTCTATTATAAATGTGAAAAGTGTCTGTAAAAATATAAATGCAATCCCATAAATTACATATATTCTATAAAATGCAACATCTTGTCCAAAGAAAGCAATGTAACGGTCCACGAATATTAGCGGTATAGCAAAGATTAGACAAGAGAATATCGTTCCCCAGAATATACTATTCCACACAACATTTTTGTTGTTTTCTTTTTCTTTACGAATATTTGCACCAGAACCAAAAAAGTTTCTTAATATCAAATATACAAACTGAATAGCGTAAGTAAGTGAAAAAACATTTGAAATACGATTATCTCCAAGAACATAGGAAAGAACTATCCACGATAAAATTGGAATAATTGAATATATAAAAAATCCACAACCTAATCTAAACAATCTTTTCATTAATTCCCCAATACTATTTCATTATAAGTTTTTTTCATATATTTTTTATTCAATACTTGTTTTTCGCCAAGTTCTACTAAATCAGTAAACACTTTTGTGAAAAAGGCTTTCATATTATCATTTGTTTGTGTGTGAATGCCCCATTTTTGCCAATGATTTAATACCATTTCGGGTTTATATTCTTTGCCTTTATAGCATTTTGTAGCAGCAATCTTATCGCAAACACACTCAACAGCATATTTATAAGGTATATTCATTTGAATTTCGTTTTCTCTATCATACCAATATTCTATATGGTGTTTATTTCTATTTTTATGATGAATCCAAGCGTTTGAATATCCTTTTTGCCTTCTACATTCTGCTATTGGAGAATAATGGCCAGTATAATATTTTACACCCTCGCAAAATTCAATCCTGGAAAACTTGGAAAGGTCATGCACAAGCCCTCGCCAAAAAATTCCGCACTTGCAACAGTGCTTAAAAACCAAATGTCTATGTTTTGTTATCAGTTTTAAATGTTTAAAAAATTTTGTCATAGTGTTTTTCCTTTAAAGTATTTCAAAATTCTTTTTTTAAATGATATTCGATAGTCCCTGGCGGACAATTACTTATTTCGCCAAATATTACAAATCCATTTTTCTCGTAAAATCCCTTTGCTTGGAAGTCCCAAGTCTCAGTTCGTATTCCAGAGAGATTGTTGGCTATAACATATTCATCTATCTGTTTTAATAATCTTGTTCCGACGCCTTTGTCTCTATAACTTTCAACAACATACATTAAATCTAGGTAATACCAGTTA